>NZ_JBVHHW010000011.1:33396-100555 GCF_055560875.1 Kitasatospora sp. NPDC023118 | reverse complement strand
GGGGGGTGGGGCCCGCCCCCCAACCCGTCCCCCCCAAAACGGTTTGTTTGGGGGGTGTGGTGGGGGGGGGGGCGCCCCTGGGGGGGCCCCCCCCGCGACGCTACCGGCCCGAAGGTCTTGATCAGGACGGCATGTGACGCCGTGTCACACCGTGATGTTCAGTAGCTCGCATAGGTGGATCAGGGCCGGGATCGCGTCCTGGCGAACGATGACGTCGCCGGTGCGGACACCCTCGATCGGGTAGGGCTTGAAGGTGCCGTTCTTCACCAGCCCTTCGGGGTCCACGTAGAAGATCCGCATCCCCATGTCGCGGGCACGCTGCTGGACCGCGCGCCGGTCGGCATGCAGGCCGATGACCAGCAGGGAGCGAGCTTCGGGCAGCAGCGGCACCGGCGGAATCTTCTGGTCGTAGCGGCGCACGAACACCTCGGGCAGCCCGGCCCGCGCGGAGAGGGTGTCGAAGTTGTGCGTGATCACGGGGCCGACCAGGTGTCCGGCGGTGTGCAGGGCCTTGAGCGCGCGGTGCGCGGCCGTCGGCTCGGCGAGGAAGCACGCGCGGAACATGGCGACCAGGTCGGGCGCCTTGGTGTCCGCGCTGAGCAGCATCTCGGGCACCAGCGTGTCGGCCTCGGGACTGAGGGTGAAAGCGTGCGACTGCGTCAGGGCGTTGTCGCGGCGGTCGGTGACCCGGTACACCTCGTGCAGGTAATGCAGAGGTGGGATACCGGCTTCGATGGACGTGCCGCAGCCGACTTCGACCTGAAACGGCAGGTAGTCCAGGATCGGCGTGAGGTCGGGCGTGATCGTGGGCTCTCCGCGCTGGTCCTTGACCCGCATGCCGCCCGCGAGGACGTCCCACGGTAGATTTCGCACGGTGCGCGGGACTTTGAAGTCCTCCGAGATGAAAGACAGATCGACAGACCGGAAGCCCGCCGGGGTGAGACGTCCGGCGCGCTCGTCCTGCGGGTGGTCGTCGTAATCGGCGACGCTAAGGCGCAGGTCACCTTTCGCCCACACACCATCGCCCTTCGAGCGCCAGTTGCCTCGGCCGAGCCACACGCCGATCTGCCGCAGGTACGCAGCGATCTCGTCGGCGGGGGCGGTGCAGGAGTGGAACAGGTACAGGTCCGACAGGACCAGGCGCGGGACAGGGAACGTGTAGTCGAGCCCGTACAGGTAGCGGTAGTGGACGACCCGGCGGCGCCCGGCATTGTCCACCGACCAGCCGGACTGTGCTGCGTTAGCGGCGTCCTGCGTTCGGCGCCAGATTCCCTCCTCGATGGAGCGGGGGCGCTCGTGGCCATCGCCGGCGAAGTGCTGTTCCCAGCTCTTGACCTGCGTGTCGGTCAGCTACTCGATCACGGCATAGGGCAGGAACACGGCCGTCTCCTTCGGGTGGTGTTCGTGATCAGGGGTTGTTGGGGTGCCGGCCGCTGCTCGGGGGATGCACGCGGCCGGCGCCTGATCCGCCTGGAACAGCGGGCGGAGTCCTGGGTGCCGTCAGGCGCGGTCGTCCGGCACGGCTAGGTCGGCGTGGACGACCTTGCCCCGAGGCCAGAGCTGGACGCCCCACTTGCCGTTCGTCAGGTGGTGAACCAGGGTCAGGCCCCGGCCGGACTCGGCGGTGGGGCCGGCGTCGATCTGTACGGGCGGGGACGCCGAGCCGTCGGAGACCAGTAGGCGCACGGTGCCGGCTGTGGGGCGGAGTACGGCGACGACCATGTGAGTCTGGCAGCCGGTCCGCACCGCGTTGCCCACCAGCTCGGAGATGATCAGCTCCGCGTCGTCTGCCAGGTTGGGCAGGCCCCACTCGGTGAGCTTGGCGCTGACCAGGCGGCGGGCGTCGCGGGCCGATTGCGGGGCGTAAGGCAGCCGGATGGTGGCCGGAGCCGGCAGGGCGGCCGGGGGCGTATCTGCGGCCGGTGGGGTCCGTTCAGAGGTAGCGGTCATCGCTGGCCCCATGTGGGGCGCGCGACGGTCGGCCAGGTCAGCATCCGGTGTCCCTCGGGTCGGTGCCGAGTCCGGCCGCGCGACGGGGGGTGAACAGGCCGGCGGCCGAGGACGCGAGCTCGCGCCGGCGCCAGTGGTCGCCGGGGGAGCGGCGCAGCGGCACCGCGACGGCGCCGGGGTGGGCGGCGGCGAGGAACGCGCCGCGTTCGCGCAGGACGGTGGCGAGCCGGTCGAAGGCGGCCGCATGCCGGCTCGGGCTGGCCATGGGGTCGTCGTGGACCATGTCGCGGGTCCAGGTAACAACGCCGACGACCGTCTGCTCAGACAGGGCGTCGGTCACGGCCTGCCAGCCGGGCCGGGCCATCAGGGGCTGCGCGGGGTCGCTGTCCACGGAGAGCACGGCCACCGGCCACTGACAGGCCTCGGTGAACGTACGGACATGGGCGGCGATGAGATCGGCGGCGGGTGCGTCACCAACGCAGATGTAGATGGCGACGGGGACGCGGCCGACGGGCCGGGGGTGGTCACTGGTCATGCCGACCACTGTCATCGAACGATCACTGTCGGTGAATACACGGGTCGTGGTAGCCGACGAAGTCACCCACCGCCGACCACCACGCTCCGTGGTACCCGCGCCCGTCACGGCGGCCGGGCGCCACGGGGCGTGGTAGCCGCGTATTTCCGAAGCTCACGGACCACCACGTCACGACGTGGCGCTACCTGACCACCAGAGGGACGCCGGCGGCCTGCGCAACGCTCCGCGCCATGGACATCGACACGTCTGCGATCCGGTCCGTGATCACCCCCGGAAGAGCCTGGTGCCGGACCCACCTCGGGGCGATCCGGCACGCCTCTTTCAACTCGGCGGCGGCAGCCTCCCACTGCCGCGTCTCGGTGCGTGTCAGCGCGATGTCCAGGTGAAACCTGGCCCGCGTGGACAGCGGCATGTTTGTGTCGAGACGGGTCGTCTCGATCCAGCGCAGTGCGCCGGCGGTGTCGCCGAGCGCCATCGCCACCGACACGGCCTGCGTAGCGGCGTAGGACGGGCCGAAGGGCTGGCCCTGGTTGCCTCGGGCGTGCTCGCGGCCGATTCGGGCCGCAACGGCGTGACACTGGCTCAAAAAGTCCCGGGCGGTGTCCGCACTCGCCCCGCCTCGGGACGCGGCGACGGCGGCGTTCGTGACGAGCTGTCCGTACACACTGAGCCGGTCCGGGTCACTGTCGGACATACGCGGCTCGACCTTGGCGGCGGCCTGCTGGGCGACGTGAACGCCTTTGGAGGTATGGCCGTCGCGCAGGCAGATCCACGACAGCGACGCCATCAGGTGGGCGGACCGAAGGTCGTCACCGACCTGGTCGGCGACGTTGCGGCCGTGGGTGATCGCGGTGTATCCGAGGTCGCGGGCGCCGAGAATGTTGGCCATGACGGCGGCGGTCTGGAACGCGTCGGAGAGGACGCCGCCGGCGGCCTCGCGCCGGTCCGGTCCGGCGGCGTCGAACAGCGCCCGCGCCTCGGGCAGCAGGGCGGACAGGAGCGCGCCGAGCTCCACGTAGCGGCCGCTCCAGAACGCGGCGTCAGCGCGCCGCGCGGCGTCCCGCAGGTCCTCCAGGCTGCCGGGCTCCACGTCGGTGCCGATGCCAAGGCCGGTGTCGTGCACGGCCGCCGACACCGCCCGCAGGGCCGAGCGTTCGTCCAGGTCCATGCCCCGGCGCGGGGACTGCTGGCCGAGGATCACCGACACGTCCGTGCCGAGGCCGGCGGCTACCTTCATCAGCGACGGCAGCGACAGGCTGCCGCCCTGTTCGAGCTTCCGGATCGTGCCGAGGGACACGCCCGACTTCTCTGCCAAGTTCTCCTGCGTCACCTCCCTGCCGCGCAGGATCTTGACACGCTCCGCCGTGGTCCGTTCCGCCCACAGGGTCATTGGCTGACTCCGTCCCAGGTTGTGGCCTTCCTGTGACGGTACTCCCGCAGGGTGCGGGTGTGACATAGAACGGTTATGCCCCGTACGCCAGTTGACGTGCGGGGCGGTGGTCGGCCTGCCGCAGGTCAGACGCAGGCGCCGATGCCAAGCAGGGACGCCACCCGGGCGGAGGTGCCAGGCTGACCGTCGGCGAGGACCGTGGTGATGCCGAGCGCTTCGGCTGGCGGCAGGTTCACCGGGTGGTCGTCTACGAACACGCACGCCTCGCCCGGCAAACCTATGCGGTCCAGCGTCAGCTGGTAGATCGCCGGGTCAGGCTTGGCGATTCCCTCGCGCTCGGAGATCACCGTGACGTCGAACAGGTCCCACACGCCGCAGGCGGCGTACGGGTCATAGGGGTCCAGGCCGAAGCTGTTGGACAGCATGGCGACCATGTAGCCGGCTTCCCGGGCGGCTTTGGCGAGGGCCACCATGTCGGCCGCCGGCCGGACGCCAGCCCACGCTCGGCCCATCAGGTTCTCGTGCTCGGTCAGTCCGAGGTACGGCGCGGCCTGTCGGTTCCAGTCCGCTTGGCTGAGGGTGCCGCGCTCAAGGTCCGCGTAGAGCTGCCGGACGACCGGGTGCGTGTTCAGCGTGCGGCGCCAGGCCTCGGGGTCGAGTCCCTGGCTTACGCACCACTCGCGGTGCACAGCGAGAGCATCCGTGGTGAGGACGCCGGCGAAGTCGAGGATCAAGCCTCGGTACGTGGACGGAAGCGTGCCGGGCACAGCCGGTTGCGCCATGATGAGTTCCCCTTCTCGGTGCGTCGCAGTACGGCGAAGGTACTCGCCCATTGAGCCGCCGAACTCGCCGCCGCGTGAGGGCAGATGATCGGGGTCCGCGTGAGGGCGTTCGTGCGGGCCCCATCGCGGCGCTCAGCGCGCGGCCAGGGCCTCCAGGACGCGGTCGAGGGAGGTGCCGAGGCCCCAGCGGGTGGAGAGGTGTTCCAGGGTCATCGGGTCCAGGGGCTCGTGAGGGAGGGCCGGGTCGAAGTCGGGCAGGGGGGCGTCCTGAGCCACCCGGACGACGGTGGGGGCGACGTCGAGGTAGGCGGCGCCCTCGACGATGTTGCGGCGGCGGGCCGGGGTGAGCCTGGAACCCACGTCCAGCGCCGCGGCGCGGATGGCCGCGAGGTCGCCGTACTCGTTGATCAGTTGGGCGGCGGTCTTCTCGCCGATGCCCTTGACGCCGGGCAGGCCGTCGGACGGGTCGCCGCGCAGGGCGGCCATGTCGGCGTACTGGGCGCCGCGCACGCCGTACTTCTCCAGCAGCAGCGCGTCGTCGGTGACCTGCAGGTTGCCCATGCCCTTGACCGGGTAGAGCACGGTGATCCGCCGGGCGTCGTCCACCAGTTGGAACAGGTCGCGGTCTCCGGTGACGATCTGCACCGGGCCCTCGGCGCGGGCGGTGAGGGTGCCGATCACGTCGTCGGCCTCGTAGCCGGGAGAGCCGACCCGGGCGATGCCGAGGGCGTCGAGCACCTGCTCGATCACCGGGACCTGCGGGGCCAGCGTGTCGGGCACCTCCTCCTCGCCGTCCTCGGCGGCTTCGGCGACCCGGTGGGTCTTGTAGGAGGGGACGAGGTCCACGCGCCACTGGGGGCGCCAGTCGGCGTCCATGCAGGCGACGAGTTCGTCGGGGCGGTGGTCGTGGACCAGCCGGGCGATGAAGTCCAGCAGGCCGCGGACGGCGTTGACCGGCTCACCCTGCGGGGAGCGCAGGGTGTCCGGTACGCCGAAGTAGGCCCGGAAGTACAGGCTGGCGGAGTCGAGCAGCATCAGTCGCGGTGCGGTCACGTGTCAGATCATGCCGCACCGCGATGACGAAGAGCGGTCTCAGTGCTCGTGCGGGCCGGCGCGGTGCACCGGGCCGTGCGCGTCGGCGCAGTGTTCGGCGGCCGAATCGCCCGGGGTGGCGATCTGGAGCAGCGCGCCCGCCTCGTCCTCGCCGACGTGGTCGACCTGGAGGGTGCTGTGGGTGATGCCGTACTCCTCGGCCAGCCGGCGCTGCAGCGAGCGCCGGACGGCGTGGCAGTCGCCGCCGGGGGTGACCAGGATGTGGGCGGACAGGGCCGGCTGGTTGGAGGTGATCTCCCAGATGTGCAGGTCGTGGATCTCCTCGACCAGCGGCTCGGCGACCAGTCGGTCGGCCACCGTGTCCGGGTCGATCCCGGCGGGGGCGGCCTCCAGGAAGATCCGTCCGGAGTCGCGGACCAGCCCGATGCCGGCCCTGAGCATCAGCGCGACCACGATCAGCGAGGCGATCGCGTCGGCCCGGACGAAGCTGGTGGTCAGCATGATCACACCGGCGATGGCGGTGGCGACGAAGGCGTACAGGTCGGTGAGGACGTGTTGGAAGGCGCCTTCGACGTTCAGCGAGCTGCGGTTGGCCTTCGACATGCACCAGGCGGCGGCCAGGTTGACCACGATCCCGATCAGCGCGGTGATCAGCACCAGCGAGCCGGTGACCGCGGGCGGCTCGATCAGCCGGGTGATCGCCTCGTAGCCCAGCCAGGCCGACAGCACCAGCAGCGTCACGCCGTTGGCCTGCGCGGAGAGGATCTCGGCACGCTTGAGCCCGTAGGTGTAGCCGCCGCGGGCCGGGCGGGCGGCGAGCCGCATGGCGACCAGGGCCAGCACGATCGAGGCGGCGTCGGTGAGCATGTGCGCCGCGTCGGAGATCAGGGCCAGCGACTGGGCGGCGAAGCCGACCGCGACCTCGCCGGCCATGAAGACGACGATCAGGGCGAGGGCGCTGACCAGCCAGCGGCGGTCGGCGTCGGCGGAGACGCCGTGCGAATGGCCTCCGTGCCCGCCGTGTCCGTGTCCGCCGTGTCCGTGTCCGTGTCCGTGGCCGTGCGAGTTCTGGTGGTCATGCGCATGATCATCGTGGGAATGCTCGTGCCCGGCCATCGAAGTCCTCTCTGGACGCACGGGTGGGAGGTGACGCGGTGCGATCGCCCCGCACTCGAAGTGAACCGCAGAATCGACAAAGATCCAAAGGCTGTACTGGTGACCGTTGTCGTTGCCGTTCGGTCGGTGCTCGGTTGCCGCTCACATGCCCCGCGTCGGCCCGGCCTGTGGTCGGGTTGCCGGTGGCGTGTACCCCGGTCAGGGCCGTGATCTGCGGTCACCCGAACGGGGGGCGAGCTTGCGCGGCCGTGCGCCGGTCCGCGACGATCACGGCCGGTGGAGATCGCTACCGCGGCATCGTTCCGCTGGCGCTCTGAACTCGAACCGACCACCGAGGAATTGATGAACCGCCATCTCGCGGCCTCCCGCGAGTGGTTCCCGCACCAGCACGTTCCCCGGCTCCAACGCCTTTTGATGCCGTGGATGCAGAGCGCAATCGACGGCAAGTGTGATAAACGCGCTTGCCCTGAAAGGCAGTTGCACCAAGAGGCGTCGTGCCGCGTTCCGCAGTCAAACCGAAAGCAGGTGACCCCGGCAGCGCGCCAACGCTCCGGGGTCCGGCACCAGGAGCGGACCTCCCGATGCGCGAGGCAGAAGAGCCGGCGCCCCTGGTGGCCCAGTGGCTACAGCGCGGCAGCACGCCGGCCGACCCGGCCCAAGCGTTGCTCCACGGCCTGCCCGCCCCCCACCGGAAGTTGCCACGCCCCCCGGTCCGCGTTCACCCCAGCGCCACCGCGTCCAGCGCCGCCGCGGTGGCGGCCCGCACCAGGCCCTGCATCACCCGCAGGTCGTCCCCCTGCTCCGGATGCCACTGCACCCCGACCGTGAACCCCGGTCCCTCCACCGCCTCCACCGTCCCGTCCGGCGCGAGCGCGCTCACCCGCAGGCCCGCCCCCAGCCGGTCCACCGCCTGGTGGTGGAAGGTCGGCACCTCCAACTCGCTCTCCGGCAGCAGCCCGCCCAGCAGCGTCCCCGGCACCGGTCGCACCACGTGGGCGCCGTAGACCCCGGGCGATCCGCCGTGCACGTCCACCGCGACCACGTCCGGCAGGTGCTGCACCAGCGTCCCGCCGCAGACCACGTTCAGGACCTGCATCCCCCGGCAGATCCCGAGCACCGGCATCCCCGCCGCCAGGGCACCCCGCAGCAGCGCGACCTCCCAGGCGTCCCGCTCCGGCGAGTCGACCTCCGTCAACGGGTGCGCCGGCTCGCCGTAGTACGCCGGGTCGATGTCCGGCCCGCCGGCGATGACCAGGCCGTCCAGTCGGGCGAGCACCTCGGGGGCGCGTTCGGGGGCGTCGGGCGGCAGGAGGACGGCGATCCCGCCGGAGTTACGGACGTACGCGGTGTACCGCTCGGGCACCAGGGCGACCCGGCGGCCCCGCCAGTCGCTCCAACTCGCGTCCACCAGGTAGGTGCTGACGCCGATCAATGGCCTGCGATCCATGGCGCGCATTCTCCTCCCGTACCGGCTGATCCCCCGTCAAGCACGCATATCGGCGCGCCACACCCGTCCGCCCTCTTCCGCCCCGCGAGCCGCAGGCCGTACGGTTCGCTGTGACCGCTTGAATTCAAAGAGTGATCGATGGGGAGGGTTCCGCCATGCCCGAGAACGCCGCCGCGGGCTCGCCGCCCCGGCCGCCGCTGACCCTGGACGAGCTGCGCACCCTGGTGGACGCCGGCGAGGTGCACACCGTGGCGCTCTCGTTCACCGACATGCAGGGCCGGCTGCAGGGCAAGCGCTTCGCCGCCCGGTTCTTCCTCGACGAGGTCGCCGAGAAGGGCGCCGAGGCCTGCGACTACCTGCTGGCCGTGGACGTGGACCTGAACACCGTGGACGGTTACGCCTTCTCCTCCTGGGCCACCGGCTACGGCGACTTCGCCATGCGCCCCGACCTCGGCACCCTGCGGCTGACTCCGTGGCAGCCCGGCACCGCCCAGGTCACCGCCGACCTGGCCCGGCACGGCGGCCACCCGGTGGACGCCGCCCCGCGCCAGCTGCTGCGCCGGCAGATCGCCCGGCTCGCCGAGTACGGCCTGGCCGCCGACATCGGCACCGAGCTGGAGTTCCTGGTGTTCCGCGACACCTACGAGCAGGCCTGGCTCGGCGGCTACCGCGGCCTGACCCCGGCGAACCTGTACAACGTGGATTACTCGATGCTGGGCACCGCCAGGATCGAACCGCTGCTGTCCCGGATCCGCAACGAGATGGCGGGCGCCGGGCTGACCGTCGAGTCCGCGAAGGGCGAGTGCAACCTCGGCCAGCACGAGATCGCCTTCCGCTATACCGACGCCCTCACCACCTGCGACCAGCACAGCGTCTACAAGACCGGCGCCAAGGAGATCGCCGCCCAACAGGGCTGCGCGCTCACCTTCATGGCCAAGTACGACGAGCGCGAGGGCAACAGCTGCCACATCCACCTGTCGCTGCGCGACGCGGTGGGCGCCCCCGCCTTCGCCGACCGCGACGGCCGGATGACCGACACCATGCGGCACTTCCTGGCCGGACAGCTCCTCGCGCTGCGCGAGTTCAGCCTGCTGTACGCGCCGAACATCAACTCCTACAAGCGCTACCGCCCCGGCTCGTTCGCCCCGACCGCCGTCGCCTGGGGCCGGGACAACCGCACCTGCGCCTACCGGGTGGTCGGCCACGGCCCGGGGCTGCGGATGGAGAACCGGGTGCCCGGCGGCGACGTCAACCCGTACCTCGCGGTGGCCGGCATGATCGCCGCCGGGCTGTACGGCCTGCAGCGCAAGCTCGACCTGCCCGCGCCCTGCCTGGGCAACGCCTACGCGGTGGAGGAGTACGCCCGGGTGCCCGGATCGCTGCGCGAGGCGGCCGAGTTGTGGGCGGAGAGCGAGCTGGCCCGGTCGGCCTTCGGCGACGACGTGGTCGAGCACTACCTGAACATGGCCCGGGTCGAGCAGGCCGCCTACGACGGGGCCGTCACCGACTGGGAGCGCTACCGATCCTTCGAACGGATGTGAGCCGTGACCGAGCCGACCGGCGGCGCCGAGCCGACCAGCAGCACCGTCCGCAACCCCGCCACCGGCGAGGTGCTCGCCACCGTCCCGGACACCACCGCCGAGCAGCTGGACGCGGCCGTCCAGCGGGCGGTGAAGGCCCGGGCGGGCTGGGCGGCGTTGGCGCCCGGTGAACGCGCCCGGCTGCTGCGCCGGTTCGCCGACCAGGTCGAGGTGCACATCCCCGAACTGGCCGCCCTGGAGGCGCGCGAGGCCGGCCACACCGTGGGCAACGCCCGCTGGGAGGCCGGCAACGTCCGCGACCTGCTGGAGTACGCCGCAGGGGGAGTGGAGCGTCTGACTGGACGTCAGATCCCCGTCCCCGGCGGCCTGGACGTGACCTTCCACGAACCGGTCGGCGTGGTCGGGGTGATCGCCCCCTGGAACTTCCCGATGCCGATCGCCGCCTGGGGCTTCGCGCCCGCCCTCGCGGCCGGCAACGCCGTACTCCTCAAGCCCGCCGAGGCGACCCCGCTGACCGCTCTGCGGCTGGCCGAACTGGCACTCGCCGCGGGCTTGCCCGAGGGCCTGTTCCAGATCGTCCCGGGCGCCGGCGGCACCACCGGGCGGGCCCTGGTCGACCACCCGGCCGTCCGCAAGATCGTCTTCACCGGCTCGACCGTGGTCGGCAAGGAGGTCGCCGCCCGCTGCGCCGCCCGGGCCAAGCGGGTCACCCTGGAACTCGGCGGCAAGAGCCCCAACGTCGTCTTCGCCGACGCCGACCTGGCCCGCGCCGCCGACCCGATGTCCTTCGCCGACAACAGCGGCCAGGACTGCTGCGCCCGCAGCCGCATCCTGGTCCAGCGCGAGGTGTACGAGGACTTCCTCGCCCTGCTGCTGCCCGCGGTGGAGGCGCTGCGCACCGGCGACCCGAACGACCCGAACACCCAGCTCGGCCCGCTGATCTCGGCCGCGCAGGTCCGCCGGGTCGGCTCCTACGTCACCCCCGAGCTGCCGGTGCTGGCCCGTGGCACCGTGCCGGACGGGCCCGGCTACTGGTACCCGCCGACCGTGCTCGCCCCCGCCGACCCGGAGGTCCCGGCGGTCACCGAGGAGATCTTCGGCCCGGTCGCCACCGTGCTGCCGTTCACCGACGAGGCCGACGCGCTGCGCCTGGCCAACGCCACCCGCTACGGCCTGTCCGGCTCGATCTGGACCAGGGACGTCGGCCGGGCGCTGCGGCTGGCCCGGGGCGTGCAGGCGGGCAACCTGTCGGTCAACTCGCACTCCTCGGTGCGCTATTGGACGCCCTTCGGCGGGTTCGGAGAGTCCGGGGTGGGCCGCGAGCTGGGGCCGGACGCGCTGCGCCACTTCACCGAGACCAAGAACGTCTTCATCCACAGTGAGGAGTAGGAGCCCGATGCGCGACAACGACATCGTCTGCCGCCGCCTGGTCGGCCGCACCGCCGTGGTCACCGGGGCGGGCAGCGGGATCGGCCTGGCCGCCGCCCGCCGGCTCGCCTCCGAGGGCGCCAAGGTGGTCTGCGCGGACCTGGACGAGGAGACCGGCCGGGCGGCCGCCAAGGAGGTCGGCGGGCTGTTCGTGCACACCGACGTCACCGACCCGTACATGGTCGAGGCGCTGTTCGACGAGGCGTACGAGACGTACGGCAGCGTGGACGTCGCCTTCAACAACGCGGGCATCTCGCCGCCGGAGGACGACTCCATCCTGACCACCGGCCTGGACGCCTGGCGCAAGGTCCAGGAGGTCAACCTGACCTCGGTCTACCTGTGCTGCAAGGCCGCGCTGCCGTACATGCGCCGGCACGGGCGGGGCTCGATCATCAACACCGCCAGCTTCGTGGCCCGGATGGGGGCGGCCACCTCGCAGATCTCGTACACCGCTTCCAAGGGCGGGGTGCTGGCGATGTCCCGCGAGCTGGGCGTCCAGTTCGCCCGGGAGGGGATCCGGGTGAACGCGCTGTCGCCCGGGCCGGTGGACACCCCGCTGCTGCGCGAGCTGTTCGCCGAGGACCCGGAGCGGGCGGCCCGCCGGCTGGTGCACATCCCGCTCGGCCGCTTCGCCCGGGCCGAGGAGATCGCCGCCGCGGTGGCCTTCCTGGCCAGCGACGACTCCTCGTTCATCACCGCGAGCGAGTTCCTGGTGGACGGCGGCATCTCCGGGGCGTACGTGACGCCCCGGTAGGAACACGCCGGCGGGCCGTCGGCGGCTTCTCACCGTAATCTCATCGAAAACCGCGCCAATTCGCGGCTGCGCTGATTTCGCGTTTATCCGGCTGCCTTTAGATTCTGTGGTGTGAGCGAGCAGATTCCAGCCGGGTGGTACCCGGATCCGAAGGACACCACCAGCCAGCCGAGACCGCAGCGCTGGTGGGACGGGCAGGGCTGGACGGCCGACACCCGGCCCGCGCCCTCGGACGCCCCGCAGCCGGCGCGCCCGGCCGCCGCGGCTCCGGGGCCGGGAGCGGCGGAGCAGCCCACGGTGCTGGAGGGTGAGGTCCTGGACAGCGGTCCGACGGTCCGCTACCCGGAGCCGCCGCCCTTGGGCGCCGCGTACGGCTCCCACGGCGAGCCCGTCAAGCCGCCGCGCAAGGCCTGGCGCAAGCCCTCCAAGCTGGTGGCGGCGACCGCCGTCGCGGCCCTGCTCGGGCTGGGCGCCGGCTCGGGGATCACCTACCTCGCGATGGACGGCCACGACAAGGACCGCACCCAGCGCAGCGCCCGGCAGCTGCCCGCGCCGAACGGCGACGCGGGGCCGTTCGGCGGCCTCCCGGGCCTCGGCGGCGGCACCGGTGGCAGCGGTGGCAGCGGTGGCAGCGGTGGTGGCGGCGGCGGAAACGGCAGCGGGAAGTCCAAGCCGGGCGCCGGAAAGGCGATCGACCTGGTGAACAAGCTCACCCTGCCGGTCCCCTCAGGCTGGCAGGCCGGCCAGACCGATGACGGCTACGCCGAGATCACCGTCGGCTCGTACACCTGCGCGGACGGCACCGCCAGGTGCTCCCTCGGCGGGGTGACCACCGGCCGGATCGACGGCGGCGGCACGGACGTCCAGGCGGCGGCCAAGGCGGACATCGAGAAGGCCGCCAAGGATTCGTACGGGGACAGCACCGGGCACCAGGAGCTCAAGTCCGAGGCCGTGAAGGTCAACGGGCAGGACGGCTACCTGGTCCGCTGGAAGGTGGACGCGGCCAAGGGCAACAACGGCTACGTGCAGACCGTGGTCTTCCCGTCCACCGACGGCAAGGCGCTGGTCGCGGTGCACTTCGGCTTCGACATCGCCGACAAGGCGCCGGACGTCGCCGTGATGGACACCATCGTCAAGGGCATCGCCGACTTCAAGGGCAAGCTCCCGCCCGTCCCCGGCCTCCCTGGGATGCCGGGGATGCCGGGCGGCGGCTCCGGCAGCTCGGGCAGCGCGGGCAGCCCCGACGGCTCGGGGACCCCCGACGGCTCGGGGACCGAGACCACCTGAGTCCCCCGCTCCTCACACCGCGGCGGCCCACCCGGGAGGAATCCCTCCCGGGTGGGCCGCCGCCGTTCAACCCGACACCTCGACGGCGCCGCGGAACCGGACCGGACGGGGGTGGGCCGGCCCGGCTCCGCGTCCGGCGTCAGGAGTCGCGTCGAACAGCCTCGACACGACGGCGCCGGAGCACCATGCCCGCCCAGCCCACGCCGAGCGCGGCGGCACCGGCCAGCAGCAGCGGACCGGTGGCCGAGGTGCCGGCCACGGCCGCGGCGGTGGCCGGGATCGGCTGGCCGGCGGGGGCGTTCGGGTCCCCGCCGTGGCCGTGGTGGGCGACCGTGGACCTGGGGGCGTCGGCGGCGATCTGCGCGTCGCTGGGCGCGGCCGGGGCGGCGAGCGAGGAGACGGCCGGGGCGCCCGCGGTGGTGGGCGTGCCGAAGTCGACGTCGGAGCAGCTGTAGAACGCCTCCGGGCTGTCGCTGCGCTGCCAGATCATGTACAGCAGCTGGCGGCCGGTGCGCTGCGGCAGGGTGCCCGAGTAGGTGTAGTACCCGTTGACGGCGGTGCGGTCGACCTGCACCTGGGCCACCGGGGTCGGGTCGAGGTCCGACCACTTCAGCGGCTTGGTCGGGTCGTAGCCCGGCTTGGTGAGGTAGACGGTCTGGGTGCCGACGTGCGGCGCCGTGGTGCGGAACCGGAAGGTGAAGCTGCCCGCGCTGACCGGGGTGGCCGGCCAGTCGGTGCGCGGCCAGTCCAGCGCCGCGTACTTGTCGCGGTTGGCCGAGCAGAGCCTGCCGTCCGGGATCAGCGCCTGGTGGTTCCCGGCGGCGTTGGCGATGTTGACCTCGTTCCAGTCGTACAGCGGCTGGGTGCCGCTCGCCGCGACGAGGTCCTTGCAGACCTGCGACACCGGGTGTTCCGGGCCCTCGGCGTAGCAGGCGCCGACCCGGCTGACGGGGTTGGTCATCGTGCCGTGGGCGCTGGCGGTACCGGCGGTGGTCGCGGCCACCACGAGCACCGCGGCGCCGACCACGCCGACGGACAGGGCACTTCGCTTGATGGACATGGGGTGGGGACTCCTTGACCGTCGTTCCGGGCGGGTGTGGGGGAGAGCGGACACGCCTGCCCGTTCGGGGGCCGCCCGGCCCGGATCGCGGGCCCCCGGCCAGAGCGTAGGATTGGTCTGGACCAGATGGCAATAGCCTTGCGTACCAGGCTTGTTGACGGACTGCAGGCCCCGGAGTAGCACAAAGGCCCGATGGGACACCCGGGTCAGGTGTTCCATCGGGCCCGCTCAAGGCTCGGGAAAGGTCAGAAGTTCAGGTTGCCGTTGATCGTGTCGGCCTGGGCGACCTTGCCCTGGCCGACCTGGATGACGGAGCCGTGGACGGTCATGTCCTTGAGCTCGTTGTGGATCACGGTGGACGGCTGCTCCGTCGACTTCGGCGAGAACTCATCGAGGATCTGCCGGAGTTGGGTGGCTGCTTCCGGGTTGTTCTGCAGTACCAGGCGCAGTCGCCGCTGCCACTGGGGAACTTGGGCGTCGCGGGTCTCCGGGGCCTCGGCGATCTCGCCCTGGATCTCGTCCAGCTCCTGCGTCACCTCCTCTTCCCGGTCCCGTCCGAACAGGGCTGCGAAGCGCGGCTTGACCCGCGCCCAGGCCTCGGTGACCATCAGGCCGACCAGTGCGGTCGCGCCCCTCGTCGCAAGCTCCGCGATCTCGGCTTCCATGCCACTCCCTCATCACTGCCGCAGTGTCGTCCCCACGGTAGGCCACCGGCCGACGGCCCGTCAGAGGAAGGCCTTCCCCTCACCCCGGTAGGTCGGTACGGTGCGGACGATCCGGTCGCCCTCGATCAGGTGCAACTGCGCGAAGCGCTCGCACAGTTCGCCCGCCTTGGCGTGCCGGAACCAGACCCGGTCGCCGATCAGCAGGTCGTCCGCGGCCGAGCCGAGCAGCGGGGTCTGCACCTCGCCGGCGCCCTCCATCGGGTCGTAGCGCAGCCCCGGCGGCAGGTACGGCACCGGCGAGCGGTCCGGTCCGGCCGCGCCGGAGGCCGGGTAGCCGCCGCCGAGCACCGTCACCACCCCGACCCCGGGGCGGCGCACCACCGGCTGGCCGAACAGGGCGGCCGGACGGCCCCGGAACACGCGGTAGTTGTCGAACAGCTGCGGCTGGTACAGCCCGGACCCGGCCGCGACCTCGGTGACGGCCGGCTCGGCCGCGGTGGACTCCACGCTGCCGGTGCCGCCGCCGTTGACGAACTCCAGCTCGGCCACCTGGCACAGCCGCCGGACCGCCGCCGCGCGCCGCTCGGCCAGCTCGGCCCGGGCCCGGCCCTGCATCAGCCGGATCAGCTGCGAGCGCACCGGCCGCCCCGGCACCCGGTCGCCCACCCCGGCGATGTGCCCCTCGTACGCCATCAGGCCGACCACCCGGAAGCCCGGGCGGCGCTGGACGGCTTCGGCGAAGGCGCCCAGCTCCTCCGGGGTGCGCAGCGGCGAGCGCCGGGCGCCCACCCGGACCCGCCCGCCGAGCAGGTGCAGCGCGGTGTCCAGCTCCAGGCAGACCCGCACCTCCGCGTCGCCGGAGCGCGCCTTGTCGATCAGGTCCAGCTGGGCCGGGTCGTCCAGGACGACGGTGATCCCGCCGGCCAGCTCCGGATCGGCGGTCAGCGCGGCGTAGCCGTCCCGGTCGGTCGAGGGGTAGGCGAGCAGGACGTCGCGCACGCCGGTACGGGCCAGCCAGAGCGACTCGCCCAGGGTGAAGCTCATCACCCCGAGGAAGCCGTCCACGGCCAGCGCCCGGTCCAGCAGCGCCCGGCAGCGCAGCGACTTGCTGGCCACCCGGATCGGCTTCCCGCCGGCCCGGCGCACCAGGTCGGCGGCGTTGGCGTCGAAGGCGGCGAGGTCCACCACGGCCACCGGCCCGTCCAGGTGGGCGGTGGCCCGGTCGTACCGGTGACGGTCGGAGACGGGGGCGGGTGCATCGAGGATGACCATGCGCGCAGGGTGCCACAGGGCGCTACCGGTGGGTAGGGGGCGCGTGCGGGGAAATGCGGGCGGTGGCCCGCGGTGGCATAGGGTCGGCCGGGTGGACCGCAAAGACTTCTCCAGCCCGGCGTTCGTCGGCAAGAGCATCCCGAATCCCGGCTTCTCCGACGACGACGGCACGGCGGACCCGGCACTGGCCGCGGCCCTCGCCCGCTGGTCGCAGGACCGTACGGCCGAGCCCGAGGTGCTGGCGGCGCTGACCCCGACCCGGCTGATGGTCCCGATCGTCGCCCTCCTCGGCGAGGTCGAGGTGGACGAGCACGGACACAAGCACGACAAGAGCAGCGACATGGCCGTCCCGGTGCTGGAGGCCCCGGACGGGCGCCGCGCGCTGCCGGCCTTCACGTCACTGGAGACGCTCGCCCGCTGGCGGGCCGACGCCCGCCCGGCGCCGACGGCGGCCCCGCAGGCCGCGACGGTCGCCTTTTCCGAGCGCGCCGACACCCTGCTGGTCGACCCGGCCGGGCCGGTGCCCTTCCTGCTGACCGGCGCCCGGCTGCGGGCGCTGGCGGAGAACCGTCCGTACCTGCCGCCGGTGACGGACCCGGAGGTGCGCGAGGCGGTCCGGGCGCTGCTGGCGGCCGAGCCGCAGGTGGTCAGCGCTCTGCTGGCGCCGTCGGAGGACTCGGACGGGGTGCTCGCGGTGGTGTTCGACCCGGCGCTGAACCAGGCGGGGCTGCAGGAGGCCGCGCAGCGGGTCGGCCGGGCGGTGGCCGGGGACCCGGTGCTGCGGGTGCGGCTGGACCGGGGGCTCGACCTCGCGGTGCTCCCGGCGAGCGCGCAGCTGCCGGGGGAGCCGCTGTACCGGCGGTAGTCAAGATCGAAGGGCCACCTACCGAATTCGGTAGGTGGCCCTCGTCGATCGATCTCAGCTGTAGACCGGCCCGGTGAACTTCTCGCCCGGCCCCGTGCCCGGCGCGTCCGGCACGAGCGAGGCCTCGCGGAAGGCCAGCTGCAGCGAGCGCAGGCCGTCCCGCAGCGGGGCCGCGTGGAAGTTGCTGATCTCGGGGGCGCCGGCGGTGACCAGCCCGGCGAGCGCGGTGATCAGCTTGCGGGCCTCGTCCAGGTCCTTGTCCTTCTCGCCGCCCTCGGCGAGTCCGCACTTGACCGCGGCCGCGCTCATCAGGTGCACCGCGACGGTGGTGATCACCTCGACGGCTGGGACCTCGGCGATGTCGCGGGTGAGGTCGTCGAAGCCGATCGCGTCGTCGTCCGCGCCGGGGTTCTGGGTGGGCTCGCTGCTCAAGGGTGGCTCGTTCCTTCGTGCCGGGTGGGTACACGTGGAGCGTACAAGGGGCGTGTGACGCGCGGAGAAGGGCAGTGCGCCGGGGCGGAATAGCGTTCGACTCCCCGGCGCTGTATGCTTCGAGACTGACCGGCCGGGATCCCTCACGGGTACCTGGCCAGCAAGTGGAGGCTCCACTGCAAGGAGGCCCGAGAGGGCAACCGCGAAAGTCTCCCACCTGATCGGCCTCGCGGTCGACGGGTCCGGTCCGCGACGGGCGCCACGGCGCCGAGTCGCCGCAGCGCCCCTCACCGGGCGCCGCCCCCGGTTGTGTGGAGCCCCGCTTGTACCGAGCGGGGCTTTTTTCGTGTCGCGGTGCACGCGGTGCCGAGAGGTGCCGGGCAGCGCAGCACGAATGAAGCCCCGCCCAGTGGTCGAGTCCACTACGTGCGACCGCCGTCCGACGGCCGCATCGCAGAAGGTGCAACCGAGGAGGCCCCATCAGCACCGAGCCCCGCATCAACGACCGGATTCGCGTCCCGGAGGTGCGACTCGTCGGTCCCAGCGGCGAGCAGGTCGGCATCGTGCCGCTTGCCAAGGCGCTGGAGCTCGCGCAGGAGTACGACCTCGACCTGGTCGAGGTCGCGGCGACCGCCCGGCCGCCGGTGTGCAAGCTCATGGACTACGGCAAGTTCAAGTACGAGTCGGCCATGAAGGCCCGTGAGGCGCGCAAGAACCAGGCGCACACGGTCATCAAGGAGATGAAGCTCCGGCCGAAGATCGATCCGCACGACTACGACACCAAGAAGGGTCACGTCGTCCGGTTCCTCAAGCAGGGTGACAAGGTCAAGATCACGATCATGTTCCGTGGTCGTGAGCAGTCCCGCCCCGAGCTGGGCTTCCGTCTGCTGCAGCGGCTCGCCGACGACGTCCAGGAGCTGGGCTTCGTCGAGTCCTCGCCGAAGCAGGACGGCCGGAACATGATCATGGTTCTTGGCCCGCACAAGAAGAAGACCGAGGCGATGGCCGAGGCCCGCGCCCTCGCGGACGCCCGCAAGGCCGAGCGGCTGGGCCGGACCCCCGGCTCCGACGCCGCCCCCGCGGACGACGACGCGGTGGCCGAGGACCTGGTGGCCGACGACGCCGTGACCGAGGCGCAGGACGCCCCGGTCGAGGCGCCGGCCACCGAGGCCGAGGCTCCGGTCGAGCAGCCGGCCGCCTCCCAGGGCGCCTGAGCCGACACCGGCTCGGGGCAGTCCGGGAGACCGGCCCCCAGGGTGACAGGGCGTCCCGCCCGGTCACCGCAGATCCATCCAGTTCACGCCCGCGCGGCACAGGTTGCGCGGGCGTGAACGGGACCGACGAGGAGATACGGCGAAATGCCGAAGCAGAAGACGCACAGTGGCGCCAGCAAGCGCTTCAAGATCAGTGGCTCTGGCAAGGTGCTGCGCGAGCGCGCCGGCCGCCGCCACCTCCTGGAGCACAAGCCCTCGACGCTGACCCGCAAGCTGGCCGGGACGATCGAGATGGCCCCCGCTGACGCCAAGAAGATCAAGAAGCTTCTCGGCAAGTGATCGCCCTCCCGCCCGGCGCGAGCCGGTGCGGGGCAGCTGATCCTTCCCGACCCATTCGAATGACGGACCACGTGAAGCAGTCCGTGGTCCAACCCAAGGAGTAATCAAGTGGCACGCGTCAAGCGGGCAGTCAACGCCCACAAGAAGCGCCGGGTCATCCTGGAGCGCGCCAGCGGCTACCGTGGCCAGCGCTCGCGCCTGTACCGCAAGGCCAAGGAGCAGGTCACCCACTCGCTGGTCTACAACTTCAACGACCGCAAGAAGCGCAAGGGCGACTTCCGTCAGCTGTGGATCCAGCGCATCAACGCTGCGGCCCGTGCCAACGGCATCACCTACAACCGCTTCGTGCAGGGCCTGAAGGCCGCCAGCGTCGAGATCGACCGCAAGATGCTGGCCGACCTGGCCGTCAACGACCCGGGTGCGTTCGCCTCCCTGGTCGAGGTCGCCCAGAAGGCGCTGCCGGCCGACGTGAACGCCCCGAAGGCTGCCGCGGACGCCGCCTGATCTTCCGAGATCGGTTGAGCTCTGACCGGACCCGCAGGCTCTCCTGCGGGTCCGGTTCTGCGTTCCGCCCCCCAGCACCTCCAGAGTCAGCACCTCCAGAGTCAGCGCCTTCAGAGAACGAGACCATGCCGAGCACCGACACCCCCCTGCTCACCTCCCTGCGCTCGCCGCGCGTCGTCGCCGCCCGCCGGCTGGCCAAGCGGAACCAGCGCACCAAGGAGCGCCGCTTCCTGGCCGAGGGCCCGCAGGCCGTCCGGGAGGCCGTCGCCTTCGGCAAGCTGCCGGGGACGGCCGAGCACGCGGTGGTCGAGGTGTACGTGGGCCTGGAGGCCGCCGAGCGGCACGCGGACATCGTCGAGGCCGCCCTGGCCGAGGGGCTGCCGGTGCTGACCGCCACCGACGAGGTGATCGCCGACATCTGCGACACGGTGACCCCGCAGGGCATCGTGGCGCTCTGCCGCTTCATCGACACCCCGTTCGCCGAGGTGCTCAAGGCCCGGCCGAAGCTGGTGGCGATCCTCGCCCACGTGCGCGACCCCGGGAACGCCGGCACCGTGCTGCGCACCGCCGACGCGGCCGGCGCGGACGCCGTGGTGCTCACCGATGCCTCGGTGGACCTCTACAACCCGAAGGCCGTCCGGGCCTCCGTCGGCAGTCTGTTCCACCTGCCGGTGGCGGTCGGGGTGCCGGTCGAGGAGGCGGTCGGGAGGCTGCGCGAGGCCGGGATCCGGGTGCTCGCCGCGGACGGCGCGGGGGAGCGCGACCTGGACCAGGAGCTCGACGAGGGCACCCTGGGCGCGCCCGGCGCGTGGGTGTTCGGCAACGAGGCGTGGGGACTCCCGGAGGAGACCCGTGCGCTCACCGACGAGGTCGTGCGCGTCCCGATCCACGGGCACGCCGAGAGCCTCAACCTGGCCACCGCCGCGGCCGTCTGCCTGTACGCCTCGGCCCGGGCGCAGCGTTCGCCCGGTGGCTGCCGCTCGAACGGCTGACACGCGCCCGGGTGCGCCGGGATCACCACGCTGCAAGCCCTACTGTCGGGGCCTGCGAGGCGCTAGGGTCTGCCTCGGTGGGGGGAACGGCACGGTGGGTAATCGGGGAGGCAACCCATGGTCGGCAGCGGGCCCGAGCTCGACCCGGACGACCTGCCGGACGGCCTGGTGGTCGCCGACGCGCTGGGCCGGGTGGTCTGCTTCAACCGGGCCGCGGCCCGGCTCACCGGCGTGCTCCCGGCGGCCGCGCTCGGCAGCGCGCTGGAGGACGTCCTGCCGCTGGAGGACCTGGACGGCCGCCGCTGGTGGCAGCTGACCGATCCGTACGGCGGCCTGGCCATCCGCACCGGCCAGCCCGAGCGCAACCTGCTGCTGCCCGGCGGCCGTGAGGTGCTGGTCTCCGCGCGCTACGTCCGCACCGGGCCCGGCGGGCCGCTGGAGCGTCTGGTGATCGCCCTGCGCGGCACCGAGGCCCGGCGTCGCACCGAGCGCAGCCACGCCGAGCTGATCGCCACCGTCGCGCACGAGCTGCGCTCCCCGCTGACCAGCGTGAAGGGCTTCACGGCCACGCTGCTGGCCAAGTGGGAGCGGTTCACCGACGGGCAGAAGCGGCTGATGCTGGAGACCGTGGACGCGGACGCCGACCGGGTCACCCGGCTGATCGCCGAGCTGCTGGACATCTCCCGGATCGACGCCGGACGGCTGGAGCTGCGCAAACAGGTGGTCGACCTGGCGGCGGCGGTGCGTCGGCACGTCGAGCGCAAGGTCGCCACCGGCATCCCGGAGGAGCGCTTCGACATCCGGATCAGCGAGCCGCTGACGGTGCTGTGGGCGGACCCGGACAAGGTCGACCAGGTGCTGGCCAACCTGCTGGAAAACGCGGTGCGCCACGGCGAGGGAACTGTCACGATCGAGGTGGCACCGGCCAAGGAGGTCGTCGAGGCGCCCGTCTGGGAGCGCTCCGGCACCCCGCCCCGCATCGTGGAAGGCACCGCGGTCACCGTGAGCGACGAAGGAAGCGGCATCCCCGAGGAGTCGATGCCGCGCGTCTTCACCCGCTTCTGGCGGGGCTCCAAGCGCGGTGGCACCGGCCTCGGGCTCTATATCGTCAAGGGCATCGTGGAGGCCCACGGCGGCTCGATCCGGGTCGACCGCGCGCCCGGCGGCGGGGCCAGGTTCCGATTTATCCTGCCCGCCGGGGTGCCTGACTTCATGCTCTGAAAGAGCATGAACGACCAGCAGAGCATGCTGTAGTCGGGGTCCGGACGGGCTTGACGGCAGCCGCGCTACGCGCTGCGACTACACTCGACCTTTGGCGTTGCGCAACGCCCTGTGCGGCTGTGCCGCGGACGCCCCTCCCCGTTCGCACGGAGATCGGCTGCCCGCGCCCCGGCCCCGCCGGGCGTGACGCGAAGGCGAGCCCCACACACCTGAGCACGGACGAGCAGGAGCACGGGAAAGATAGAGATGTCGGCACCCAACAAGTCGTACGACCCCGTCGAGGTCGAGGCCCTCAAGCCCGAGGTGGTGGAGCAGGCGCGGAACGAGGCGATCGCCGCCTTCGCCGCCGCCGGCACCCTGGACGAGCTGAAGCAGGCCAAGGTCGCCCACACCGGCGACCGCTCCGCGCTCGCGCTCGCCAACCGCGAGATCGGCGCCCTTCCGCCGCACGCCAAGGCCGCCGCCGGCAAGCTGATCGGCCAGGCCCGCGGCGCCGTCAACCAGGCGCTCGCCAAGCGGCAGGCCGAGCTGGAGGCGGAGCGGGACGCCCGCGTGCTGGTCGAGGAGGCGGTGGACGTCACGCTGCCGTACGACCGCGTCCCGCGCGGCGCCCGGCACCCGCTGACCACGATGGCCGAGCGCATCGAGGACACCTTCGTCGCGATGGGCTACCAGGTCGCCGAGGGCCCCGAGGTCGAGGCCGAGTGGCTGAACTTCGACGCCCTCAACCTGGGCCCGGACCACCCGGCCCGCTCGATGCAGGACACCTTCTTCGTCCAGGCCCCGGACGGCTCCGCCGACTCCGGCGTGGTGCTGCGCACCCAGACCTCCCCGGTCCAGGCCCGCACCATGCTCGACCGCGAGCCCCCCATCTACGTGGTCTGCCCGGGCCGGGTCTACCGGACCGACGAGCTGGACGCCACCCACACCCCGGTGTTCCGCCAGGTCGAGGGTCTCGCCGTCGACGAGGGCATCACCTTCGCCGACCTCAAGGGCACCATCGAGGTGCTGGTCGAGAAGCTGATCGGCGGCGGCCTGGAGCTGCGCTGGCGCCCCTCGTACTTCCCGTTCACCGAGCCGAGCGCCGAGATCGACCTGCAGTGCTTCGTGTGCCGCGGCGAGAGCGTCGGCAACCCGGACCGCCCGTGCCGCACCTGCTCCTCCGAGGGCTGGATCGAGCTCGGCGGCTGCGGCGTGGTCAACCCGCGGGTGCTGGTCGCCTGCGGCGTGGACCCGAACCGCTACAGCGGGTTCGCCTTCGGCCTGGGCCTGGAGCGGATCCTGATGAATCGTCACAACGTCGCCGACATGCGCGACATGGTCGAGGGTGACGTGCGTTTCACCCTCCCGTTCGGGATGGAGATCTGATGCGCGTCCCGCTTTCCTGGCTGCGCGAGTACGTCGATCTGCCGGCCGGCGAGACCGGCCGTGACGTGGCCGAGCGCCTGGTCCGGGCCGGCCTGGAGGTCGAGACCGTCGAGCAGCTCGGCGGCGACCTCAAGGGCCCGCTGGTGGTCGGCGAGGTGCTCTCCATCGAGGAGCTGTCCGGCTTCAAGAAGCCGATCCGGCACTGCTACGTGAACGTCGGCGACGCCAACGGCACCGGCGAGCCGCAGGAGATCGTCTGCGGCGCGACCAACTTCGCCGTCGGCGACAAGGTCGTGGTCGTGCTCCCGGGCGCCGTTCTGCCCGGCCCGTTCCCGATCGCGGCCCGCAAGACCTACGGCCACACCTCGGCCGGCATGATCTGCTCCGCCCGCGAGCTGGGCATGGGCGACGACCACAGCGGCATCATCGTGCTCCCGCCGGAGTACGAGCCCGGCACCGACGCCATCGAACTGCTCCAGCTGGTCGACGAGGTGCTCGACATCGCCGTCACCCCGGACCGCGGCTACTGCCTGTCCATGCGCGGCGTGGCCCGTGAGGCCGCCGCCGCGTACGGGCTGCCGCTGGCCGACCCGGCGCTGCTCGACGTGCCGCCGGCCAACTCCTTCGGCTACCTGGTCAAGGTCAACGACCCGGCCGGCTGCGACCGCTTCGTGGCCCGTACGGTCGTCGGCGTCGACCCGAACGCCAAGTCCCCGATCTGGCTGCAGCGCCGCCTGCAGAAGGCGGGCATCCGGCCGATCTCGCTGACCGTCGACATCACCAACTACGTGATGCTGGAGGTCGGCCAGCCGCTGCACGCCTACGACAAGCAGCGCGTGGACGGCCCGATCACGGTCCGCCGGGCCGAGCCGGGCGAGACCCTCACCACCCTCGACGGCGTGCGGCGCAAGCTGTCCGTCGAGGACCTGCTGATCTGCGACAACAGCGGCCCGATCGGCCTGGCCGGTGTCATGGGCGGCGCCTCGACCGAGATCCTCGACCCGGCCGCCGGCCCGGGCACCACCGAGGTGATCATCGAGGCGGCGCACTTCGCCCCGGTCGTCATCGCCCGTGCCGCCAAGCGGCACAAGCTGCCCTCCGAGGCGTCCAAGCGCTTCGAGCGCGGCGTCGACCCGGAGGCGGCCCGCGCCGCCGCCCAGCGCGCCGTCGACCTGCTCGTGCTGATCGCCGGCGGCACCGCCGAGGCCGGGGTCACCGACATCGCCGGCCCGCACCCGGTGCGCACCATCCTGATCCCCGCCGACCTGCCCGACAAGGTCGCCGGC
This sequence comes from Kitasatospora sp. NPDC023118, assembly GCF_055560875.1. Taxonomy (NCBI): domain Bacteria; kingdom Bacillati; phylum Actinomycetota; class Actinomycetes; order Kitasatosporales; family Streptomycetaceae; genus Kitasatospora; species Kitasatospora sp. NPDC023118. Next base: position 76,054 of record NZ_JBVHHW010000011.1, on the reverse strand, counting down.
ACCGAGTACGGCCGCGAGACCGTCACCCGGCGCCTGCAGGAGATCGGCTGCTCCGTCGCGGGCGCCGACACCCTGGAGGTCACCCCGCCGACCTGGCGGCCCGACCTCACCGACCCGTACGACCTCGCGGAGGAGGTCATCCGGCTGGAGGGCTACGACAACGTCCCCGCCCGGATGCCCAACGTGCCGCCGGGCAAGGGCCTGACCGAGGCTCAGCGGACCCACCGCCGGATCGGCGTGGCGCTGGCCGCGGCCGGCTACGTCGAGGTCAACAACTACCCGTTCCTCGGCGAGGCCGCCTTCGAGGCGCTCGGCCTGGAGTCGGACGACCGGCGCCGCCGCACGGTGAAGCTGGTCAACCCGCTCAACGACGAGGAGCCGGCGCTGCGCACCACGCTGCTGCCGGGCCTGCTCGGCGCGCTGCGCCGCAACGTCGGCCGGGGCAACACCGACCTGGCGGTCTTCGAGACCGGCACCGTCTTCCTGCCCAAGGACGAGCTGACCGTCGCCCCGCGCCCGGCCGTCGACCACCGGCCCAGCGACGAGGAGCTGGCCGCGCTGGACGCCGCGCTGCCGGACCAGCCGCGTCGGGTCGCCGTCGCCCTCGCGGGCGAGCGGCTGCCGTCCGGCTGGTGGGGCAAGGGCGACCAGGCCTCCTGGGCGGACGCCGTCGAGGCGGCCCGTACGGTGGCCCGTGCGGCCGGCGTCGAGCTGACCGTCCGCCAGGGGCAGCAGGCGCCCTGGCACCCGGGCCGCTGCGCCGAGCTGGTCGTCGCCGGCACCGACCGGGTGGTCGGCTACGCGGGTGAGCTGCACCCGCGCGTGGTCAAGGCGCTCGGGCTGCCGGCCCGTACCGCGGCCGCGGAGGTCGACATCGACCTGCTGACGGCGGACGGCGCCGAGCGCGTCAACGGCCCGGCGGTCTCCGGCTTCCCGGTGGCCACCCAGGACGTCGCGCTGATCGTCGACACCGCCGTCCCGGCCGCCGAGGTCGAGGCCGCGCTGCGCGCGGGCGCGGGTGAACTGCTGGAAGCCATCCGGCTGTTCGACGTGTTCACCGGCGAGCAGGTCGGCGAGGGCAAGAAGTCGCTGGCCTACGCGCTGCGCTTCCGCGCCGCCGACCGCACCCTGACCGCCGACGAGGCCACCGCCGCCCGTGAGGCCGCCGTCGCCGAGGCCGTCACCCGCACCGGCGCGGTGCTGCGCGGCGCCTGAGCGCGGGCACGCCGTAGGGCGTGAGGGGCCCCGCCCGGACCACCTGGTCCGGGCGGGGCCTTTTTGCGTTCTCTTGGGTTGACGGCCCGTCACCGCACCTCCTTAACTCATTAACTATGGAACTAGATAAAGGTGCTGACCAGCCCTCCCCGATCGAGTTCCGCCTGGACCCGGCCTCCGGCGTCCCGACCTACCTGCAACTCGTGCAGCAGGTCGAACAGGCGTTGCGGATGGGCTGGTTGGCTGAGGGGGACCGGCTGCCCCGGGTGCGAGAGGTGGTCGCCGGCCTGGCGATCAACCCCAACACCGTGCTCAAGGCCTACCGGGAGCTGGAACACCGCGGTCTGGCGGTCGGCCGCCGCGGCCAGGGGACTTTCGTGCGGGGACTGCCCGCCGGGGTGGTGCCCCTGCGTGAACGGGCCGCGCTGCGGCGGGGGTTGCTGGACTGGATGCGCTCGGCGCGGGTCGCCGGGTTGGACGAGGAGGGGATGGTCGCGGTGTTCGAGGACGCGCTGCGCGACCTGCGTGAGGGGCGCGACGGGGTGGTGGCCTGATGGCGGCGGACACGGTGATCGACTGCGGCGGGATCGGCAAGCGCTACCGCCGCTCCTGGGCCCTGCGGGACTGCCATCTCACCGTCCCCGCCGGGCACGTGGTGGCCCTGGTCGGCCCGAACGGCGCCGGCAAGACCACGCCGCTCAGCCTGGCCGCCGGCCTGACCCTGCCCGGCGAGGGTGCGATGACCGTCCTCGGCGACCAACTCCCGGGCTCGCCACGGGCCTTGGACCGGATCGGTTTCGTCGCCCAGAACGCCGCGCTCTACCCGGGCCTGCGCGTGCGCGACCTGCTGGCGATGGGCCGTCACCTCAACCGGCGCTGGGACGCCGCCCGGGCACGCGACCACCTGGACGGCCTCGGCATCCCGCTGGACCGCAAGTACGGCCGGCTCTCCGGCGGCCAGCAGGCCCAGGTCTCGCTCGCCCTGGCCCTCGCCAAGCGGCCCGAACTCCTGCTCCTGGACGAGCCGTTGGCCGCGCTCGACCCGCTCGCCCGGCACGACTTCATGTCGGTGCTGCTGACCGCGGTGGCCGAGGACGGCCTCTCGGTGGTGTTCTCCTCGCACGCCGTCAACGAGCTGGAGCAGAGCTGCGACTACCTGGTGGTGCTGGCCGGCGGCCGGGTCCAGGTGGCGGGGGAGGTGGACGACGGGCGGCCTGGTCCTGGGCGGCGCGGTGCTGGCCGTCGTGGCGGCGCTGTTCGGGCTGCTGCTGCGCTGGTGGAGCGCGCCGTTGGAGCTCCAGAGCGGAGCGTTCACCCCCGAGCTGTTCGCGGAGACGTGGCCCGCCCTGGTGGGCCGGGTGCTGGTGGCCTTCGGGGTCGCGGCGCTGGCCGGCGCGGTGCTGCGCCGCACGGTGCTAGCGGTGGGCAGCGGCCTGGCGGCCTCGGTCGCGCTGCCGTTCGTCGCCGAGGCGCTGCGCTCGCACTACATGAATCCGCTGGAGATGCCGACGCACTCCCTGACGTCGATGGCGCTGGACGACCGCTGGGTGCTGAGCGTCTGGTTCTCGGACCCGGCCGGCAACCGGATCTCCACGGACGACTTCTACGGCCTCGGCGGTGACTACGCCCACCTCCGGTCTCTGGTGCGCGACGGCGGCTACACCGTGCATGAGGTGTACCAGCCGGCGAACCGCTTCTGGCCGTTCCAGTTCATCGAACTCGGCTGGACGACCCTGCTCGCCGTGGCGCTGTGCGCGGTGGCGGTCTGGTGGGTGCGGCACCGGGCCGCCTGACCTGGGCCGTTCACATTAGTTTGAAGTGGGACCGTCAAAACCCTTGCGGGGGCGGGGCTCCAGGGCGTTTGCTTCTCGTTAGGAAGGTTTCCTAACCGAACGAGGAACCGGAGCAGCCCATGCGTCCTCAGCCCCGTCGTGCCCTCCGCACGGCCCTCGCCGCCGCCCTGGTGGCCGCGCCCCTCACGGTCGCGGCCACCTCGGCCTCCCAGGCCGCGCCCGCCGCCGCGGCCTCCGTCCGGATCAAGGGCGTCGGCCTGGACGACCCGCACAAGAAGGACATCGCCATGCAGCTGGTGTCCAGCGCGGAGAACTCGTCGCTGGACTGGAAAGCCCAGTACAAGTACATCGAGGACATCGGTGACGGCCGCGGCTACACCGCCGGCATCATCGGCTTCTGTTCCGGGACCGGGGACATGCTGGACCTGGTGAAGCACTACACCGACCTCAAGCCCGGCAACGTCCTCGCCAAGTACCTGCCCGCGCTGAAGAAGGTCAACGGCAGCGACTCGCACGCCGGTCTCGGTGCCCCGTTCGTCAAGGACTGGGCCGCCGCCGCCAAGGATCCGGTCTTCCAACAGGCTCAGAACGACGAGCGCGACCGGGTGTACTTCAACCCCGCCGTCGGTCAGGCCAAGGCGGACGGGCTGCGTGCGCTCGGCCAGTTCGCCTACTACGACGCCATTGTCATGCACGGCCCCGGAAACAACTCCGACAGTTTCGGCGGCATTCGCGCCGCGGCCATGAAAAAGGCCAGGACCCCCGCCCAGGGTGGAGACGAGGCCACCTACATCAAGGCCTTCCTGGAGGCGCGCAAGGTGGTCATGAAGAAGGAGGAGGCCCACTCCGATACCAGTCGGGTCGACACCGAGCAGATGGTCTTCCTCGACGCGGGGAACTTCGACCTCAACCCACCGCTGCGCTGGAAGGTCTACGGCGACAGCTATTCGATCGCCGGTTGAGACTCCGGTGGGCCGGGGCGGATCCCCCGGTCCACCGCGCCCTCTTTCGCAATTAATAAGTCCTCTGAATTATCAATATTCCCCCGAATTCGATCTTCGAAAGTGTGAAAGTCCTGTTCATCCCGTAACGAATCGAGCAGGGGGATAACGAAGCCTCCTCCCCGTATTGACGCATTCGCCCGGTGGCGCTTGACTCCGTCCCCTGCCGCGGCGTCGCGGCGCAGTACAGGAGGCACCACCGATCATGATCAGACCCATGCGTCTCGCGGCCACGGGCACGGCCGCCGCGTCGCTCGCACTCACCCTCGCGGCCTGCGGCCAGACCGCGGCGCCCCAGACGCCGGCGGCCGGCGGAGGCAGCGAGGGCATCGGTCTGCTACTTCCGGAGAGCGCCTCCTCGACCCGCTACGACGCGTTCGACAAGCCGCTGATCACACAGACGGTGACCGGCCTCTGCACGAAGTGCACGGTCAGCTACGCCAACGCGGGCGGCGACGCGACCGTCCAGAAGAAGCAGTTCGACGACCTGCTCGCCAAGGGCGTGAAGGTCATCCTGCTCGACCCGGTCGACGCCAAGCTCACCGCCCCGTGGGTCGACGCCGCCAACGCCAAGGGCGTGAAGGTCGTCGCCTACGACCGGCTGGCCCAGGGCAAGGTCGCCGCGTACGTCTCCTTCGACAACCAGCAGACCGGTCAGCTCCAGGGCCAGTCCCTGCTCGACGCGCTCGGCTCGAAGGCCTCCTCGGCCAACGTCGTGATGATCAACGGCGCCGAGTCCGACCCCAACGCGGCGCAGTTCCAGGCGGGCGCGCACCAGGCGCTGGACGGCAGGGTCAAGAAGATCGCCTACGAGCAGTCCGGCGAGTGGAAGCCGGAGGTGGCCACGGCGAAGATGAACGAGGCCATCCAGAGCCTCGGGAAGGACGGCATCCAGGCCGTCTACGCCGCGAACGACGGCATGGCCGCCGCCGTCATCGACGCACTGAAGGCCGCGGGCATCAAGAACGTGCCGGTGGGCGGTCAGGACGCCTCCATCGACGCGATCCGCCGGGTGCTCACGGGCGAGCAGGCGTACACCATCTACAAGCCGTACAAGCCCGAGACGGACGCGGCGGGCAGCATCGCCGTCCAGCTGGCCGAGGGCCTGGACATCAGCACCACCGCGACCTCGGTCACCGACAGCGGCGGGCTGCACATCCCCTCGCTGCTGCTCACCCCGATCGTGGTGACCAAGCCGAAGGTGGAGGCCACGGTCGTCGGCGGCGGGCTCTACAAGGCGTCCGACATCTGCACCCAGCAGTACGCGCAGGCCTGCGCGGAGGCCGGGGTCAAGTAGCCGGGGCCGTCAGACACGTGAAGCCGTCAGGCACGTGAAAGGGCGCGCCCGCACCGGACCTCCGGTGCGGGCGCGCCCTGCTGCGCCGGGGCTCAGGCGCTCGCCGTGTAGTCGTAGAAGCCGCGGCCGGACTTGCGGCCCAGCAGGCCCGCGTCGACCATCCGGGACAGCAGCGGCGGAGCGGCGTACAGCGGCTCCTTGTACTCGTCGTACATCGACTCGGCGATCGAGACGATGGTGTCCAGGCCGATCAGGTCGCACAGCCGCAGCGGGCCCATCGGGTGGGCGCAGCCGGCCTCCATGCCCTTGTCGATGTCGGAGGCGGTGGCCACGCCCGACTCGAACATCCGCACCGCGGAGAGCAGGTACGGGACGAGCAGCGCGTTGACCACGAAGCCGGCCCGGTCGCGGGCGCGGATCGGCTCCTTGCCGAGCACCTGGGACGCGAAGGCCTCGACCCGCTCGGTAGTGGTCGCCGAGGTGGTCAGGGTCGGGATGACCTCGACCAGCTTCTGCACCGGCGCCGGGTTGAAGAAGTGCAGGCCGATCACCTGCTCCGGGCGGGAGGTGGCGGCGGCCAGCTTCACGATCGGGATCGACGAGGTGTTGGACGCCAGGATCGCGTCACGGCGCTCGATCACCCGGTCCAGGGTCTCGAAGATCTTGACCTTGATGTCCTCGCGCTCGGCGACGGCCTCGACCACCAGGTCGCGGTCCGCGAAGTCGGACAGCTCGACGGTGAAGGACAGCCGGGACAGCGCCTCGTCCCGCTGCTCGGGGGTCAGCTTGCCGCGCTTGACCGCCGTCTCCAGGGAGTTGGTCAGCCGGGTGCGGCCGAACTCCAGCGCCTCACCGCTGGCCTCCGACACCAGGACGTCCAGCCCGGCCCGGGCGAAGACCTCGGCGATGCCCGACCCCATCAGGCCGCAGCCGACTACTCCGACGCGCGCGATGTCACTCACTCAGTTGCCCTTCGGTGGTGCTGGGGGTCGCCCAGCGAACTGGTGGCCCAGCGAGCTGCTGGTCAACGGGTCGGTGTACCGGAATGGGTGCACCGGTCACCGCCCCGACGACGTTACTACTCCGTACCGGTCAGTAGGTCACCCCCTCCCCGGCACAGTGCCAGCATTCACACATCCTCCGAACGAGTGAGGCCGCGCCGCTCGCGCGTGTGCCCGGGGCCGCCGCCGCCCGGCGGCCGACAGAATGCCGCAGGTCCGGCAAAACGCCGCGGACGGGGGCCGGGGACGGAAAAGGAGCACGCGGTGCCGATGGGATCACTCGCAGGACAGGTCGCCCTGATCACCGGGGCGGGCCGGGGAATCGGCCGGGAGATCGCCATCGGCCTGGCCGCCGAGGGCATGGCCGTCGGCCTGGTGGGCCGCACCCACGACACGCTGACCGAGACCCTCAAGGAGTGCTTCAAACGCGGCTCCCGGGGCGTCGCGGTCACCGCCGACGTCTGCCGCCCCGGCTCGGTGCGCGAGGCCGTCCGGCTGGTCGAGCGCGACCTCGGACCGATCGACCTGCTGATCAACAACGCCGGCCTGGTCGACCGCGCCGAGGTGCCGATCTGGGAGACCGATCCCAACCAGTGGTGGCAGGTGATCGAGACCAACCTGCGCGGCCCCTACAACCTGCTGCGCTGCGTGCTGCCCGGCATGGTGTCCCGCCGCCGCGGGCGGGTGGTCAACCTCAACTCCGGCTTCGCGCTGCGCCCGGACGGCAACTACACCGCGTACGCCACCTCCAAGGGCGCGCTGCTCCAGCTCTCCGACAACATGGCGGACTCGCTGGCCCAGCACGACATCGTGGTCCTGGACATCAGCCCCGGCGCGGTGGCCACCGACATGACCGCCGCGATGCCGATGTTCCAGGACATGAAGGCCTGGGGCTCGATCCCGTACATGGTCGCGGTCACCGTGGACGCCGCCCGGGGCCGCTTCGACCCGTTGCACGGGCGGTTCATCCACGCCGGGCGCGACGACCTGCCGGAACTGGTCGAGCGGGCCGAGGAGATCCGCGAGATGGACGCCCGCACGCTGCGGCTGCGCCCGTACAAGGACGGCGACCCGATGGCCTGACCCCTGCCGTCCGTCAGGCGCAGAGCTGGCTGGCGGTGACGGGCTTGAGCCCCGCCTTGGCCAGGCCGTCCAGTATCGCCGGCAGCGCGTCGACGGTGCACTGGTGGCCCATGTGCAGGGCCACCACCGAGCCGCCGCGCACCGCGCCCAGCACCCGGCGCTGGAGTTCGGCGGCGGACGGGTCGTTGTAGTCGCGCGGGTCGACGTCGAAGGACAGCACGTGCTCGTAGCCGACGGCCTTGGCCTGCTCGCGCACCATCTGGGTGGCGTACTGGGCGGCGGAGGGGCGGAACCAGCGGCCGATCGAGCCGGTCAGCCTCTGCAGCCGGTCGGCGCACTGGGCGATCTCGGCGCGGGCCTGGTCCGGGGTCATCGCCGAGATGTTCAGGTGGTTCTGGGTGTGGTTGCCCAGCTCGTGCCCGCCGTCCAGGATCCGCCGGGCCATCTGCGGCTGCTGGTCCAGCCAGCTGCCGACCACCATCACGGTCAGCTTGGCGCCGCGCTGCTCGGCGGCCTCCAGCAGCGCGGTGGCGAGCTTGGGATCGCCGCTGCCGTGGAAGGTGAGGGCCACGTTCTTGCCGGTGCGCGGCCCGTACACCACCTCGTACGGCGTGCCGGCCGCGAGCGGCGTCAGCGCGGGCGGGGTCGGCGGGGCGGAGCTCTGGGCGGCGGCCGCGGTCGGCTGGCCGGTGGGCTGCGGTTCGGCCGGGGCGGCCGGGGTGGTCGGGGCGGGGGACTCCGGGCCCTCGCCGCCGGTCCAGGCCGGGTCGGTGGTTTGCTGCGGGTCGACGGCGCCGGGGTGCGCGGCGAGCGTCCCGGTGTCGGCCCGGCGGGGCGTACCGCCGGCGCAACCGGTGAGGAGCCCGCCGGCGGCGGTCAGGGCGGCCAGCTGGGCGGCGGTGCGCAGTACGGTGCGGCGGTCGGCAGTCATCGGCAGCCAGCATAGAGAGGACGGCTCCGCCCGGCGATCCGCCACGGGTGTCCACCCGTTCCTTGACGTGCACACACTCCGTTCTACGGGTGTTGCGTAAACCTGAACTCCCGCTGTTTCCACGGTGTGTCGTTGGATACGATCACGGCGCGCCGCGTGTTACGGGGCGGTAGGCACATTCCGGCAGTTCGCATTGGGGGCGGAAGATGACGCACGAGGACGCCGCGGCCGTCAGTCACGGCACGAGCACCGACTGGGAGTGGGCCAGAGCCGAGGACTGGCAGCCGCCGAGCGAACTGGACACCGGCATACCGCACACGGCGCGGATGTACGACTACTACCTGGGCGGCAAGGACAACTTCGAGGCGGACCGCAAGGCCGCCCAGGCCGCGATAGCCGCCTACCCGGCACTGCCGCTGCTGGCCCGCACCAACCGGCAGTTCCTCGGCCGGGCCGTCGAGTTCGTCGCGGGTCGGGGGATCCGCCAGTTCGTCGACATCGGCACCGGCATCCCGGCCGTCGGCTCCACCAGCGAGGTCGCCCAGCGGGTCGCCCCGGACGCCCGGGTGGTGTACGTGGACAACGACCCGATCGTCGCCACCCACGCCCGGGCCCTGCTGGCGGGCCACCCGGCCGGGCACACCTCCGTCATCGAGGCAGACCTGCGCGACCCGGAGGCCATCCTCGGCCACCCCGCGCTGGCCGCCGCCGTCGACCTCTCCCAGCCGGTCGCGCTGATGCTGGTCGCCGTCCTGCACTTCATCCGCGACGAGGAGGGCGCGCAGCGGATCGTGCGCACCCTGCGCGACGCGCTCGCCCCGGGCAGCGCGCTGATCCTCTCCCACGGCAGCCCCGACTTCGCCTCCCGCGAGAGCGCCGCCGAGGGCGCCCGGATCTACCGGAGCGCCAGCGCCCCGCTCGTCCTGCGCCCGCGCTCCGGCGTCGAACCCTTCTTCGGCGACTTCGAGTTCGTCGGACCCGGCCTCGTCCAGCTCCCGCTCTGGCGCCCCACCGCCGGCCACGTCCGCACCACCGACCTCCCCGACGGCTGGCAGGACGTCTCCGCCTACGCCGGCGTCGCCTTCAAGCCCTGATGTGCCGCGGTCCCGGCGCCTCCCTCCTGCGCCGGGACCGGCCGTCGCGGACCACGGCGGGGCGCCGACGATCCCTCACCGCGGTCGGCCGATCCGGTGCGTACCGGGAGAAAAGGAAGCGACAGGGCCCGACGCGCGGTGTTAGCTTCCGCGGCATGGAACCCCTGAGCGACTCCGAGATCCGCGCGTCCTTCGTCAACTGCTCCAAGGGCGAGGCCCGTCGGCTCAACCTGCCCCGGGGCCTGGCCGAACTGCCGTGGGAGAGCCTGGACTTCCTCGGTTGGCGGGACCAGGGCGCGCCCGACCGGGCATACCTGGTGGCGCCGTACGGCGGAGAGCTGGTCGGGGTGACGCTGCGCTCGCCGATGGTCCGCCGCAGCCTGACCAAGACCAATGTGTGCTCGCTGTGCATCACCGCGCACGCCGGGTCCGGCGTCGCGCTGCTGGCGGCCCGCCGGGCCGGGGCGGCGGGCCGCGAGGGCAACACCGTCGGCACGTACGTCTGCGCCGACCTGGCCTGTTCGCTCTACGTGCGCGGGCTGAAGAAGTCCACCCTGGTCACCCGGCCCGACGAGTCGATGCCGCTGGAGGACCAGGTCGCCCGTACGGTGCTCAACCTCGACGCCTTCCTGGCCCGGGTGCTCACCGACACGGCGGCATAGCGCGCCTGCCGTCCGCTACCGTCCGCGCAGGCCGTCCAGCTCGCGGCGCTCCCGCTTGGTCGGGCGGCCGGCGCCGCGGTCGCGCTCGAAGACCGGCGCGACGAGCTCGCGCGGCGGTCGCGGCGGGCTGTTGTCGATCAGGCACTCCGCCGCGACCGAGGCGCCGACCCGCTTGCGGATCAGCTTCCGCACCACGACGACCCGCTCGTACCCGTCCTCGCGGACCCGCACCTCGTCCCCGGGCTTGAGGGTCTGGGCCGGCTTGGCCCGCTCGCCGTTCACCCGAATGTGCCCGGCCTTGCAGGCGGCGGCCGCCAGCGACCGCGTCTTGGCCAGCCGGACCGACCAGATCCAGGCGTCCACCCGCACGCTTCCCTCGTGTTCAGCCATCCCACGAGCCTACCCAAGGCCTACCAAGGCCCGCCCGAGGCCTAAGCGGCCGAAGGTGTCTCCTGGACGGCCCAGCCGTTGCCGTCCGGGTCGTTGAAGAACACGAAGTTGTTCCAGGCCTCGCCGTGCCCGTCCACCCGCGAGCCCGCCACGAAGTGCTGGACCGGGCTGACCGCCACGCCGCGCGCCGCGAGTTCCGCGTGCGCCTTCTCGATGTCCGGCACCACCAGTTGGAGGCCCTTCACCGAGCCGGGCGCCGAATCGATCACCCCCGTCCCCACCACGATCGAGCAGAACGATCCCGGAGGAGTCAGCTGGACCACCCGGACACCGTCCCGCAGCCGGGTGTCGTGGTCGACCGTGAAGCCGGCCTGCTCCTCGTAGAAGACCTTCGCGCGGTCCACGTCCGCCACCGGGACCACCACGACCTCGAGCTTCCAGTCCATCGCCCTCACCTCTCTCGGCCGGGCTCTTCCAGTATCCGTCCGCTCGGATCCCATAAAAACTGTTCCCCGCCAGGCGTCCGATAGCCTGAGAGCACGATGAATCCGCAGACCGCGCCCGCCGCGACCCCGCTGGCCACTCCGCTGGCCACCCCGTGGGGCACCCTCGACCTCACCCGTTTCCCGGCGGACCCGCGCGAGCGGCTGCGGGCCTGGGACGCCGCCGACGAGTACCTGCTGCGCCACCTCGCGGGCGAGGCGGACAGCGCCGCCGGCACCCCGACCGAGCTGGCCGGCCGCCGGATCGCCGTCCTCGGCGACCGCTGGGGCGCGCTGACCACCGCGCTCGCGCCGTACGAACCGGTCCAGATCACCGATTCCCACCTCGGCGGGCAGGCCACCCGGGAGAACCTCGCCCGGGCCGGCGCCGCCGTCGACGAGGCCCGGTTGCTGACCACCCGGGACACCCCGCCGGAGCGGATCGACGTGCTGCTGGTGCGCGTCCCCAAGAGCCTGGCCCTGCTGGAGGACCAGCTGCACCGGCTCGCCCCGGCGATCCACCCCGGCACGGTCGTGGTCGGCACCGGCATGGTCACCGAGATCCACACCTCGACCCTGCAGCTCTTCGAGAAGATCCTCGGCCCGACCCGCACCTCGCTCGCGGTCCGCAAGGCCCGGCTGATCTTCTGCATCCCCGACCCGGCGCTCGACCCCGGCGCCAGTCCGTGGCCGCACCGCTACGCGCTGCCGCCGGACGTCGGCCCCGCCTCCGGCCGCACGGTGGTCAACCACGCCGGCACCTTCTGCGCCGAGCGGCTCGACATCGGCACCCGCTTCTTCCTGGCCCACCTGCCGACCCCCGCCGCCGGGGACCGGGTGGTCGACCTCGGCTGCGGCAACGGCGTGGTCGGTACGGCCGCCGCGCTGGCCGGGCCGGGCGCGGAGCTGGTGTTCGTGGACGAGTCCCACCAGGCGGTGGCCTCGGCCGAGGAGACCTTCCGCACCAACCTGGGCCCGGACGCCCCGGCCGAGTTCCTCGCCGCCGACGCGCTCGCCCCGGAGCTGTTCGCCCCCGGCTCGGTGGACCTGGTGCTCAACAACCCGCCGTTCCACTCCCACCAGGCCACCACCGACGCCACCGCCTGGCGGATGTTCACCGGCTCCCGGCGGGCGCTCAGGCCCGGCGGCGAGCTCTGGGTGGTCGGCAACCGCCACCTCGGCTACCACGTCAAGCTGCGCAAGCTCTTCGGCAACTGCCAACTCGTCGCCGGGAACCCGAAGTTCGTGGTGCTGCGCGCGGTCAAGCGGTAACGCGTGGTCGCGGTCGGCGGCGCGGCCCGACGATGCCCCGGCCGCGCCGCTGCGCCTCGGTGACCGCCCGGCCCCGGTCGGTGAGGGGCCTCCCCGAGGGCGGCGTCGATCAGCGGTTCCCCCCGTTCGCCCGGCGCGGCCGCCTCCACCCCGGGCCGGTCCGCGATGATCACTTCGACCCCCGAACCCGTCCCGCCGGCCCCAGGCTCCGCCGAGTCTTGCATGAATTTTCCCTCCAGCGTATATTCATGCCACGACTAAGGAGGAACGCCATGGCATTGCGAGTCGCCGTCGCCGGCGCGAGCGGGTATGCGGGCGGCGAGGTGCTGCGCCTGCTGCTCGGCCACCCGGAGGTGGAGATCGGGGCCCTGACCGGCGGCTCGAACGCGGGCACCCGACTGGGCGCGCTGCAGCCGCACCTGATCCCGCTGGCCGACCGCGTCCTCGAACCCACCACCCCCGAGGTGCTGGCCGACCACGACGTGGTGTTCCTGGCGCTGCCGCACGGCCAGTCCGCCGCCGTCGCCGAGGCGCTCGGCCAGAACGTCCTGGTGGTCGACTGCGGCGCCGACTTCCGGCTCAAGGCCGCCGCCGACTGGGAGCAGTTCTACGGCTCCGCGCACGCCGGCACCTGGCCCTACGGCATGCCCGAACTCCCCGGCCACCGCGCCGCGTTGAAGGGCAGCAACCGGATCGCGGTACCCGGCTGCTACCCGACGGCCGTCTCCCTGGCGCTCTTCCCCGCCTACGCGGCCCGGCTCGCCGAGTCGGAGGCCGTCGTGGTCGCCGCCTCCGGCACCTCCGGCGCCGGCAAGGCCGCCAAGCCCCACCTGCTGGGCAGCGAGGTCATGGGCAGCGTCAGCCCGTACGGCGTCGGCGGCGTGCACCGGCACACCCCGGAGATGGTGCAGAACCTCACCCCGCTGGCGGGAGAGCCGGTCACCGTCTCCTTCACCCCCACCCTCGTCCCGATGCCGCGCGGCATCCTCGCCACCTGCTCGGCCAAGGCCAAGCCGGGCGTGAGCGCCGAGAGCCTGCGCGCCGCCTACACCGAGGCGTTCGCGGACGAGCCGTTCGTCCACCTGCTGCCCGAGGGGCAGTGGCCGCAGACCAGCAGCGTCTACGGCGCCAACACCGCCCTGGTCCAGGTCGCCCTGGACCCGACCGCCGGGCGGATCATCGCGATCAGCGCGATCGACAACCTGGTCAAGGGCACCGCGGGCGGCGCGGTACAGAGCATGAACATCGCCCTCGGACTGCCCGAGGAGCTGGGCCTTCCAGTGAACGGAGTCGCACCGTGACCACTCAGAACATCGGCGTGACCGCCGCCAAGGGCTTCCGGGCCGCCGGGGTCACCGCGGGCATCAAGGCCTCCGGCACCCCGGACCTCGCGCTGGTGGTCAACGACGGCCCCTCGCTCGCCGCGGCGGGCGTCTTCACCGCCAACCGGGTCAAGGCCGCGCCGGTGCTCTGGTCCGAGCAGGTCCTCAAGGGCGGCCGGGTCTGCGCCGTCGTCCTCAACTCCGGTGGCGCCAACGCCTGCACCGGCCCGCTCGGCTTCCAGGACACCCACGCCACCGCGGAGAAGGTCGCCGAGGAGCTGGGTCTCAGCGCAGGCGAGGTCGCCGTCGCCTCCACCGGCCTGATCGGCGTGCGCCTCCCGATGGACGTCCTGCTGCCCGGCGTCACCCTGGCCGCCGCGGAGCTCAGCGAGACCGGCGGCGAGGCCGCCGCGATCGCCATCAAGACCACCGACACCGTGCACAAGACCGCCCAGGTCACCAGCCCGGCCGGCTGGACGGTCGGCGGCATGGCCAAGGGCGCGGGCATGCTCGCCCCGAGCCTGGCCACCATGCTGGTCGTCCTCACCACCGACGCCGACCTGGACGGCGCCGCCCTGGACGCCGCGCTGCGCGGCGCCACCCGCACCACCTTCGACCGGATCGACTCCGACGGCTGCATGTCGACCAACGACACCGTGCTGCTGCTCGCCTCCGGCGCCACCGGCATCACCCCGGACCAGGCCGAGTTCGCCGAGGCCGTCCGCACGGTCAGCGCCGACCTGGCCCGCCAGCTGATCGGCGACGCCGAGGGCGCCAGCAAGGACATCCGCATCGACGTCACCGGCGCCGCCACCGAGGACGAGGCCGTCGACGTCGCCCGGACGATCAGCCGCAACAACCTGCTCAAGTGCGCCGTCCACGGCGAGGACCCCAACTGGGGCCGGGTGTTGGCCGCGATCGGCACCACCTCCGCCGCCTTCGACCCGAACCGGCTCGACGTGGCCATCAACGGTGTCTGGGTCTGCAAGGACGGTGGCGTGGGCGAGGACCGCGACCTGGTGGACATGAAGGGCCGCGAGGTCGTCATCACCGCGAACCTCAACGCCGGTACGGCGAGCGCCTCGCTGTGGACCAACGACCTCACGGCCGACTACGTCCACGAGAACAGCGCCTACTCCAGCTGACACCTGATCGGACGAGGAACCGAGACCCGTGCAGATCGCACCCAAGGGCGAACAGGCCCGCAACAACAACGCGTTGCCCAAGGCCATGACGCTGATCGAGGCGCTGCCGTGGCTGGAGCGCTTCCACGGCAAGACCGTCGTGATCAAGTTCGGCGGCAACGCCATGGTGGACCACAGCCTCAAGGCGGCCTTCGCCCAGGACGTCGTCTTCCTCCGCTACGCCGGACTCCACCCCGTCGTGGTGCACGGCGGCGGCCCGCAGATCAGCGCCCAACTCGACAAGCTCGGGCTGGAGTCCAGCTTCACCAACGGCCTGCGCGTGACCACCCCCGAGACCATGGACGTGGTCCGCATGGTGCTGGCCGGCCAGGTGCAGCGGGAGCTGGTCGGCCTGCTCAACGAGCACGGCCCGTTCGCCGTCGGCATGACCGGCGAGGACGCCCACACGATGACCGCGGTCAAGCGCTACGCGGTGGTGGACGGCACGCAGGTCGACATCGGCCTGGTCGGAGACATCGTCAACATCGAGGCCGGCGCGGTGAAGGCGCTGATCGCCGACGGCCGGATCCCGGTCATCTCCTCGATCGCCCGCGGCGCCGACGGCCACGTCTACAACATCAACGCGGACACCGCCGCCTCCGCCCTCGCGGTCGCGCTCGGCGCCGAGATGCTGGTGGTGCTCACCGACGTCGAGGGCCTCTACAAGGACTGGCCGCACTCCGACGACGTGATCAGCCAGCTCAACGCGGGCGAGCTGGAGGAGCTGCTGCCGGGCCTGGCCAGCGGCATGCTCCCCAAGATGGAGGGCTGCCTGCGCGCCGTCCGCTCCGGCGTGGGCACCGCCCGCGTGCTGGACGGCCGGGTCCCGCACAGCCTGCTGCTGGAGATCTTCACCGACGAGGGCATCGGCACGATGGTCGTGCCGGACGACGAGCCGACCGTGACCGGGGGACTGGCATGACGCACAACGAGCAGCTCACCGACCGGTGGCAGCACACGTTCACCGACAACTACGGCACCCCCCGCATCCCGCTGGTGCGCGGCGCGGGGGTCAAGCTCTGGGACGCCGACGGCAAGGAGTACACCGACCTGCTCGGCGGCATCGCCGTCAACGCCCTCGGCACCGCCCACCCGGCCGTGATCGAGGCGGTCAGCAGGCAGATCGCCACCCTCGGCCACGTCTCCAACCTGTTCATGGCCGAGCCGACCATCGCCCTCGCCGAGCGGCTGCTGGAGCTGGACGGCCGGGAGGGCGGCCGGGTGTTCTTCTGCAACTCCGGTGCCGAGGCCAACGAGGCGGCCTTCAAGATCAGCCGGCGCACCGGCCGCACCCATCTGGTCGCCCTCCAGGGCGGCTTCCACGGCCGGACCATGGGCGCCCTCGCGCTCACCGGCCAGCCCGCCAAGCAGGACCCGTTCCGCCCGCTGCCCGGCGACGTCACCCACGTCCCGTTCGGCGACGTCGAGGCGCTGCGCGCGGCCGTCACCACCGAGACCGCCGCCGTCTTCCTGGAGCCGATCCAGGGCGAGAACGGCGCCATCCCGCTGCCCGGGGGCTACCTCAAGGCCGCCCGCGAGATCACCCGGGCCACCGGCACCCTGCTCGTCCTGGACGAGATCCAGACCGGCATCGGCCGCACCGGCCACTGGTTCGCCCACCAGGCCGAGGAGGGCATCGAGCCGGACGTGGTCACCCTGGCCAAGGCGCTCGGCGGCGGCCTGCCGATGGGCGCGGTGCTGGCCTTCGGCGAGGCGGCCGAGCTGCTCACCCCGGGCCAGCACGGCACCACCTTCGGCGGCAACCCGGTGGCCGCCGCGGCCGGGCTCGCGGTGCTGGACACGATCGAGTCCCAGGGCCTGCTGGAGCACGTCCGCAAGATCGGCGAGCGGCTGCGGCACGGCGTCGAGGCGATCGGCGACCCGCTGGTCTCGCACGTGCGCGGGGCCGGACTGCTGATCGGCATCGTGCTCACCCGGCCGGTCTCGGCCAAGGTCCAGGCCGCCGCGCAGGAGGCGGGCTTCCTGGTCAACGCGGCCGTCCCGGACGCGGTACGGCTGGCGCCGCCGCTGGTGCTGACCGAGCAGGAGGCGGACGCCTTCCTGGCCGCGCTGCCGGGCATCCTCCGTTCGGTGCGCGAGAGCGCCCCGGCCGATGCGAGTTGACCGTCGTCCGGGAGAATAATCACATGACCGATTCCCGCTCCGGCCCCTCCGCCGCCGGCCCGACGCCGCAGGTCCCGCAGACCCGCACCGCGCGCCACCGGCGGATCGTGGACCTGCTCACCCGCCAGCCCGTGCGATCGCAGAGCCAGCTCGCCAAGCTGCTCGCCGACGACGGACTCGTGGTCACCCAGGCCACCCTCTCGCGGGACCTGGACGAGCTGGGCGCGGTCAAGATCCGCAACCGGGACGGCGCGCTGATCTACGCCGTCCCGGCCGAGGGCGGCGACCGTACGCCGCGTGCGCCGATGGGGGAGTCGGCCACCGAGGGCCGGATGGCCCGGCTGGCCGGCGAGCTGATGGTCTCGGCGACCGCCTCCGGCAACCTGGTCGTGCTGCGCACCCCGCCCGGGGCCGCGCAGTTCCTGGCCTCGGCGATCGACCAGGCCGAGGTGTTCGAGATCATCGGCACCATCGCCGGCGACGACACCGTGTTGTTGATCAGCCGGGACCCGTCCGGCGGCCAGGCGCTCGCCGACCACCTCATGCAGCTCGCCCAGGCCAAGGCGCAGTAACACCTCGACACCCCGAAACCCCGGTCATCGGACCAGCTCCGGCCGGGGTTTTGTGTTTCATGCGGCATCGTGCATACTTATGCCACCTACCGCACATGTGTGCACCGCCGCAGCCGTGTAAGGAGCCACCGCGATGACCGCCCAGCAGTCCTCCGACGTCCGCCTCTGGGGCGCGCGCTTCGCCGACGGCCCGTCCGAGGCGCTGGCCAGGCTCTCCGCCTCGGTCCACTTCGACTGGCGCCTCGCCCCGTACGACATCGCCGGCTCCAAGGCCCACGCCCGGGTGCTGCACAAGGCCGGGCTGCTCTCCGAGTCGGAGCTCGCCGCCATGCTGACCGGCCTCGACCAGCTGCTCACCGACGTCCGGGCCGGCACCTTCACCGGCACCGTCGCCGACGAGGACGTCCACACCGCCCTGGAGCGCGGCCTGCTGGAGCGCCTCGGCGCCGACCTCGGGGGCAAGCTGCGGGCCGGGCGCTCGCGCAACGACCAGATCGCCACCCTGTTCCGGATGTACCTGCGGGACCACGCCAAGACCATCGGCGGCCTGCTGCTCGACCTCCAGCACGCCCTGGTCGGCCTCGCCGAGGCGCACCCCGACACCGCGATGCCGGGCCGCACCCACCTGCAGCACGCCCAGCCCGTCCTCTTCGCCCACCACGTCCTCGCACACGTGCAGGCCCTCGGCCGGGACGCCGAGCGGCTGCGCCAGTGGGACGCCCGCACCGCCGTCTCCCCGTACGGCTCCGGCGCGCTGGCCGGCTCCTCGCTCGGGCTCGACCCGCAGGCCGTCGCCGCCGACCTCGGCTTCGAGGGCGGCTCGGTCGGCAACTCGATCGACGGCACCGCCTCGCGCGACTTCGTCGCCGAGTTCGCCTTCGTGACCGCGATGATCGGCGTCAACCTCTCCCGGATCGCGGAGGAGGTGATCATCTGGAACACCAAGGAGTTCGGCTTCATCACGCTGCACGACGCCTTCTCCACCGGCTCCTCGATCATGCCGCAGAAGAAGAACCCGGACATCGCCGAGCTGGCCCGCGGCAAGTCCGGCCGACTGATCGGCAACCTGACCGGCCTGCTGGCCACCCTCAAGGCGCTGCCGCTCGCCTACAACCGGGACCTCCAGGAGGACAAGGAGCCGGTCTTCGACTCCTGCGACACCCTGGAGGTGCTGCTGCCCGCGTTCACCGGGATGATGGCCACCCTCACCGTGCACCGGGAGCGGCTGGAGGAGCTGGCCCCGGCAGGCTTCTCGCTCGCCACCGACATCGCCGAGTGGCTGGTCAAGCAGGGCGTGCCGTTCCGGGTCGCGCACGAGGTGGCCGGAGCCTGCGTCAAGGTCTGCGAGGCCCAGGGCATCGAGCTGTCCGACCTGACCGACGAGCAGTTCGCCTCGATCTCCGAGCACCTGACCCCCGAGGTCCGCTCGGTGCTCAGCGTCCACGGCGCCATCGCCGCCCGCAACGGGCGCGGCGGCACCGCCCCCTCGGCCGTCGCGGTCCAGCTCGCCGAGGTGAAGGCGGACCTGGCGCGGCAGCAGGAGTGGGTGAAGGGCTGACCGTCGGTCAGCGGGGGAGGGGCGCGGCGGTCCGACCGGCGCGCCCCTCCCGCGTGCGTGCCCCGGTCCGGGCGTAACCGCGCCCGCCCGGGCACGTCATGCACGGTGTGTGCACAGCCCTTCCGTCCGTCCCCTCCGCTGAGGACGTCTTCCTCGCCGAACGCCGCCGCCGCGTGGTCCGCGAGACCGTCGCCGCCCTGCCCGGCCGCTGCCCCCAGCTGGTCGCCGCCCTCGCCGAGGACCCACCGCCGACCTACCGCGAACTCTCCGAACGCCTCGGCATGCCCCGCGGCTCCATCGGGCCCACCCGCTCCCGCTGCCTGGCCTGCCTGCGGCTGCTGCTCCATGCGGAGCGCTACCTCTGAGTGATCGCGGTGGCTCCCCGCACCGCCATCCCGCAACGCCGCTGTCCGCGCACCCGCCCGCCCCTGCCCCACCCCCGGCGTGACGCTCGCCACTGTCTGGCCCTCCGAAGATTGAGGGAAGCTGACACCCGGGTAGAGCGCTGGCGAACGTCAATCTTGACGGTGGCGCGATCCCTCGGATACTGAGCGTGAGCGCGCCACCCTCTGCGCGCCGGGCACGACGACTTGGGGAGGCCCCTCCACATGGGCATGAGCGTGATCATCTCGGCCGCGGCGGCCGAGGATGCCGAGCAGATCCTCAAGCTCCAGTACCTGGGCTACCAGCCCGAGGCGGAGCTGTACGGCGACTGGGCGATCGAGCCCCTGACGCAGACCCTGGAGAGCCTGCGCGCCGAGCTGGCCGAGCAGCACGTCCTGGTCGCCCGGTTGGGCGACGAGGTGGTGGGCGCCGTCCGCGGCCACGTCGACGCCGAGGGCATCGGCCGGATAGGGCGCCTGGTGGTCCACCCCCGGATGCAACGGCACGGCCTGGGCGGGCGGCTTCTGGACGCCCTGGAGCGCAGCCTCGCCGACGACGGCCGTCCGGTGACCGCCTACCGTCTGTTCACCGGTCACCGCAGCCTCGGCAACCTGCGCCTGTACGCCCGCCAGGGCTATCGGCAGACCGCCGTCGAGCAGGTCAGCAGCCGGCTGAGCTTCGTGCACCTGGAGAAGCCCGTCGCGACCCCGCTCGCCGCGACCGCCTGAGCCCCCGCCCGTACGGGCCGCCCTCGGCGCCGCCACCATCCGGACAGGAAGGTGGCGGCGCCGAGTCGCATCTCCGCTGGTCACGGCCGCAAGTGTCCGTAATGCGGACAGCTGTGCGAAATAATTGGGCGCAATTCGGCTGATCTGTTTTACTGGCTCACATGACTGCGACGACGAACTGGACCCCCACCGGCACGCTGCCGGCAGGTGAGCGTGCCATGTGCCGTCGAATGTGTCACTGCTGAGGGCCACCGCCCCCGGGCACCCCGCTGAGGGTGCCTCCCCCTCGCGCCCCGAAGCGAGACTCCGGCGCCGCTCCCGTCCGTGCGAGCGCGCCTTCCTCCCGGAACCCCTCCCTCCGGCGTGCCCGCCCACCCGCGGCCGCCGCTGACTCGTAAGGGCCACGCCGTCGCGCGGCCCGGCCGTCCAGCGGCCACGATCAAGGGGTGTCAGGTCCGGATCCCCCTGGCGAGGCGTCGTAGGACACCGCCCGACCGCAAGCCCGGTCGGGCGGTCGACACCGCCGCCCGCCCCGACCCACGGAAGCAGCTGTGATCACCACCACGGACCTCACGAAGGTCTACCGCTCCCGAGGCCGCGAGGTGACCGCCCTCGCCGGCGTCGACCTGCACGTCCGCCCGGGCGAGGTCTACGGAGTCGTCGGCACCAGCGGTGCCGGCAAGTCCACCCTCATCCGCTGCGTGAACATGCTGGAGCGCCCGACCTCCGGCACCGTCACCGTGGACGGGGTCGAGCTGACCGCGCTGTCCGGCGGCGAGAACCGGGCCGGCCGGGAGCTGCGCGAGGCGCGCCGCCGGATCGGCATGGTCTTCCAGCACTTCAACCTGCTGTCCTCGCGGACGGTCCAGCAGAACGTCGAACTCCCGCTGGAGATCATCGGCCTGGACCGCACCCAGCGTCGCCGCAAGGCCGCCGAACTGCTCGACCTGGTCGGCCTCGCCGCCTTGGCCCGCAGCTACCCCAACCAGCTGTCCGGCGGCCAGAAGCAGCGCGTCGGCATCGCCCGCGCCCTGGCCGGCGACCCCAAGGTGCTGCTCTCCGACGAGGCCACCTCGGCGCTCGACCCGGAGACCACCCGCTCGATCCTCAAGCTGCTGCGCGACCTCAACCAGCAGCTGGGCCTGACGGTCCTGCTGATCACCCACGAGATGGACGTCATCAAGAGCGTCTGCGACTCCGCCGCCCTGATGCGCGGCGGCCGGGTGATCGAGTCCGGTGAGCTCACCGACCTGCTGGCCGAGCCCGGCTCGGAGCTGGCCCGCGAGCTGTTCCCGCTCAGCGAGTTCGGCACCGGGCAGCCCGGCTCCACCGTGCTGGAGATCACCTTCCAGGGCGACACCTCGGCCCAACCGTTCGTCTCTCAGCTCGCCCGCACCTACCAGATCGACATCAACATCCTCGGTGCCGCCGTCGAGACCATCGCCGGCCGGATGGTCGGCCGGATGCGGGTCGAGCTGTCCGGCGGCCACCAGGACAACGTGGTGCCGATCGGTTACCTGCGCGAGCAGGGCCTGCAGGTGGACGTGATCGGTACGGGGAACGGAGCGGTGGCATGACCTGGGACCAGATGTGGGCCCTGATGGGGCCCGCCACACAGGAGACCTTCCAGATGGTCGGGGTGTCCGCGGCGGTCACCGTGCTGCTCGGCCTGCCGCTGGGCGTGCTGCTGGTGCTCACCGACAAGGGCGGCCTGCTCGCCAACCGGGCCGTCAACAAGGCCATCGGCTTCGTGGTGAACATCGCCCGCTCGGTGCCGTTCATCATCCTGATGATCGCGCTGATCTCCTTCACCCGCTGGCTGGTCGGCACCTCCATCGGCTGGCAGGCCGCGACCGTGCCGCTCACCATCGGCGCCATCCCGTTCTTCGCCCGTCTGGTCGAGACCTCCGTCCGTGAGGTCGACCGCGGCCTGATCGAGGCGGTCCAGTCGATGGGCGGCAGCACCTGGACGATCGTGCGCAAGACGCTACTGCCCGAGGCGCTGCCCGGCATCGTGGCCTCGGTCACCACCACGGTCATCACCCTGATCAGCTACTCCGCGATGGCCGGCACGGTCGGCGGCGGCGGCCTCGGCACCCTCGCCGTCAACTACGGCTACCAGCGCTTCGAGACGGCCTTCATGTGGGTCATCGTGGCCGAGCTGGTGATCCTCGTCACCGCCGTCCAGCTGATCGGCGACTTCGCCGTCCAGCGCCTCGCCCACCGCGGCCGCACCGGCGGCCGGACCCGGCTGCTCGGCCGCACCCCGACGACTCCCGACAAGGACCTCGTCGCCTCCTAGACCTCCCTCGTCCGACCCCGGACGCGGCTCCCCGGAACACGCAGAAAGGCACTTTTCGTGCGCAACGCCCTGAAGTTCACCAGTGTCCTCGCCACCGCCGGCCTCGCCCTCTCGCTGGCCGCCTGCGGCAGCTCCGGGTCCTCCTCCTCGGACCCGAACGCGCCGCTGAAGGTCGTCGCCAGCCCCACCCCGCACGGGCAGATCCTCAAGTACGTCAAGGACAACCTCGCGGAGAAGGCGGGCCTCAAGCTCGACATCAAGGAGGTCACCGACTACGTGACCCCCAACACGGCGGTGCAGGACGGTTCGGCCGACGCCAACTACTTCCAGCACGTCCCGTACCTGGAGGACTTCAACAAGAAGCACGGCACCGACATCGTCTCGGTCGAGACCGTGCACCTGGAGCCGCTGGGCCTCTACTCCAAGAAGGTCAAGGCGATCACCGACCTGCCGGACGGCGCCACCATCGGCCTGCCCAACGACGCCACCAACGAGGGCCGCGCGCTCAAGCTGCTCGCCGACAACAAGCTGATCACCCTCAAGGACGGCGCCGGCACCACCGCCACCCCGGCCGACGTGACCGGCAACCCGAAGAACTTCAAGTGGAAGGAGCTGGAGGCCGCCCAGCTGCCCCGCTCGGTCTCCGACCTCGACGCCGCCGTCATCAACGGCAACTACGCGATCGACTCCGGCCTGAAGCCGGCCACCGACGCGCTGGTGCTGGAGAAGGCCGAGGGCAACCCGTACGCCAACATCCTCGCCGTCAAGAAGGGCAAGGAGAACGACCCGCGGGTCAAGAAGCTCGCCGAGCTGCTGCACTCCGACGAGGTCAAGAAGTACATCAACGACACCTTCCAGGGCTCGGTCATCCCGGCCTTCTGATCGTCGTACGGTCATACCCCGTCACGCCCGACCGGGCCCCCGCCGCACCTCGGCGGGGGTCCGGTCGGGCAGTATGCACCAGGGACACCACGGGAGACCGGGTTCTGACGTACCGTCGTGCGGCGGCGCACCGCGTGGTACCCGGGGCGCGACGGAGGCGTACGGTGTTGTGTTCACGACCCGGCGAGGAGAGACGGCATGGCAGCGAGCTTCCCCGAGACCGCCATCAGCACCGAACGGCTGCTGCTGCGTCCCCTTGCGGAGGACGACGCCCCCGGCCTGGCCACCATGATGGCCGACGACCTCGTCCTGGCCTGGACGGATCTCCCGCACCCCTTCACCGAGCAGTACGCGGCCGAGCTCGCCCGCACCCTCGCCCCCGTCCACCGGGCGGACGGCCGCGGCATCGTCTTCGCCGTCACCGAGCACCTGACCCAGCGCCTGGTCGGCCTGGTCGAGCTGCGCAACACCGACTGGCGGCTGCGCAGCACCGAGATCTCCTACGTCACCGCCGTCTGGGCGCGCGGCGAGGGCTACGCCCCGGAGGCCGTCCTCGGCGTCGCCCAGTGGCTGTTCGAGGACCGCGGCTTCCTGCGCCTGGAGATGCGCACCGCCGCCGGGAACACCGCCGCCCAGCAGGTCGCCCAGAAGATCGGCGGCATCAGCGAGGGCGTGCTGCGCAGCGCCTGGATAGTGCGCGGCGAGTCCGACGAGGGAGTGGTGGGGGCACCTCCCAGCCGCCGGGCCGGGGGAGAGAGCCGCAGTGACCTGATCCTGTGGAGCCTGCTCCCGGAGGACCTGGAGTCGCCCGAACTGCGCCGGGACGGCTGGCACGGCGACCACCGCTACGTGCTGCGCGACTGATCCGCCACCCGTCGCCGCCGTGACAGCACCCGGCCACCCGATCGGCACGGACATGTGTACGAGATGTCGGCCCCCAAGGGATCACACCCGGTAGCCTCTGCACCGGCGCCGCACAGTCGGCGCGACGAGCCGCGCATCGAGTCGAGGGAGAACGGCCGCAGATGGCTGACCGGATCACGGTCATCGGGTGGGACGGAACGCCGCTGACCGAGGCCGCCGGTGCGGCCCTCGCCGCAGCGACCCTGGTAGCCGGCGCCCCCTACCAACTGGGCGCCCTCCCGGTGCCGGACGCCGCCGAGCGGATCACCCTCGGCAACATCCAGCAGGCCGCCAAACGGATCGCCGAGCACCGCGGCGCCGCCGTCGTGGTCGCCGAGGGAGACCCGGGCTTCTTCGGCGTGGTGCGCACCCTGCGCCGCCCCGAGTACGGCCTCGAACTCGAAGTCCTGCCCGCCGTCTCCTCCGTCGCCGCCGCCTTCGCCCGGGCCGGGATGCCCTGGGAGGACGCCCAGGTGGTCAGCGCCCACGGCGGCCGGCTGCGCCGCGCGGCCAACATCTGCCGGGCCCACCCCAAGGTCGCGGTGCTCACCGCGCCGGGCGCGGGCCCGAGCGAACTCGCCCTGATGCTGCGCGGGGTGCACCGGACCTTCGTGGTCTGCGAGGCCCTCGGTACCCCGGAGGAGGACGTCGCCGTCCTGACCTCCGACCGGATCGCCGACCACGTCTGGCGCGACCCCAATGTGGTGCTGGTGATCGGCGGCACCGCTCGGCCCGGGGCGGTGGACGAGGCGGCCGGCTGGCTGGCGGGGCGCCCGGTCGGCTACCCCGGCGCGGAACGCGGCTGGGCGCTCCCCGCCGACGCCTACGCGGGCGCCGGGCGCACGGAGGACGAAACGGGCGCGTCGGGAGCGCTCCCCGCGCACGTCCGCGCGCTGGTGCTGGCCCGTCTGGGTGCACGTCCCGGAGACCTGGTCTGGTCGGTCGGCGCCGGCAGCGGTGCCCTCGCGGTGGAGGCGGCCCGGTTCGGCGCCGCCGTGGTCGCGGTGGAGGCCTCCCGCTCGGCCTGCGCCCGGCTCACCGTCAACGCCCGCCGGTACGGCGTGGAAGTGGAGACGGTGCACGGCCGGGGCCCCGAGGTGCTGGGCGGGCTGCCGGAGCCGGACGCCGCGGTGGTGGAGTCCGGCGGCCTCGACGTGGTGCGCGCCGTGCTGGCTCGCAGGCCCGAGCGCTTCGTCGCGCTGGCCCGCACCTTCGCCGAGGCGGAGGAGGTCCGCCGGGCCATCGCCGAGGCGGGCTACCGGGCGGACGGGGCGCTGCTGCAGTCCACCCCGCTGCGGCCCGCGGGGGAGGGCGGCGGCCTGGAGCTCGGGGCGGGCGCGGGCGGCACGCTGCTGCTCTGGGGTGAGCAGATCGTGTGAAGGCCTCGGGTGAGTGCCGGGACCGCCGCGCGGGCTCGGCGGTGATCCAGGTCGCATCCGGACAGTGATTCGAGAGGTCACCGCGCCGGGCCGGTAGTGTGGCGTCCCAGGCGGCTGCAGCCGTCGGCGACCCGCCTGATTCGGTCGGTTTGTCACCTTCTTGACGTGGTGCAACCCGGTTCCGCTCGGAGTGTGGGCAATTCGACGGGCCGTGTGCCGGACCTGGAGAATGCCGTAGGGTCCGGTGCGGTCGTGCCGGTTGCTCCGGGTTGTCGTTGTTTCAGATGGTGCGCCGTCCTCACGGGCGGGGCCCGGGCCGGGGTGCCGCAGCGCGCCGGAAGGACTTTGGCCGCAGCGCTTCGGCGCGGCGGCCGCGTGTGGTTGAGGGGCGGGTCGGTGCAGGCCCGGCCCGTGCGGATGGGCGCTGCGGTCGGTGATCGCGTCGCCAAGGGGCGCGGCAGCGGCCTGGAAGGAGCTTTGACAATGACCGATGGCGGCCACGTCCCGGGTGAGGGACTGCCGGAGCACCTGCACGCCGGGCCCGACCCGCTCGGCGGACCGGAGGGCGTCGCGGGCGTTGCACCCCTGCAGGGCGTCGCGACGGACGGCGGAGTGATCCCCGACCCGGCGGCCCCGGTCGGCGGCCCGCCCGGCGCGGTGCCTTTCGGCGCGGCCGTCATCCCGCCGCAGGCCCAGCCCGACTACACCGTGCCCGGCATGCCGTCCCCGGCCGTCCCGGGCGAGGGCTGGACCGTCGACCAGGGCGCCGCGCGCCCGGCCTTCCACTTCGTCGACCAGCCGGACGGGCTGGACGACGAGGACGACGTGCTGCTGATGCCCGGTCCGCAGGGCTCCTGGGGCGCTGAGCAGGCGCCGTTCGCGCCGCAGCCGGACGGCACCCCGGTCGAGCCGTCCTGGCCGCCGGTGGACCCGCCGGTGCTCGGCGCCGAGCACGCCCAGCAGCAGCCCGTCCAGGCCGGCCCGGCGCAGCCGCAGGCCCAGCAGTCCGTGACGCAGGCTCAGCCGCCGCGCCGCCCGCTGCACGCCGGCCCGCCGATTCCGGACCCGTCGCTGATGACCGGCCAGGTGCCGGTCCGTTCGCTGGCCGACCGCGGCCCGTCGCAGGGCGGCACGCCCGCGCACGGCATCCCGGTCGTCGGCCGCCCGCCGATGGGCGAGGCCGTCGCGCCGGTTCCGGGTGTCCCGCCGCAGGGCGTGCCGCAGGCCGTGCCGCTGGCGCCCGCCGCGCCGATGCCTCCGACGGCTTCCACGGTCGAGGGCGTGCCGGAGTTTCAGCAGGCGCCGCAGGGCCAGGGCTTCCAGCAGGTGCCGCTGGCCGGGCAGCCGATCGAGGGCCTGATGACCGTCGAGACGGTCGGGGCGATCGAGGTGGTCGAGGTCGTCGGGTCTCCCGAGGCCGCCCAGGCCGTACCGGCGCCCGAGGCCGCCCAGGTGGTGGCGACCCCGGAGGCCGCACAGGCCCAGGCCGTCGTGGTCGAGCCGGTTCCGGCGGAGGGCGTCGCCCAGCCGGTGGCCGAGGCCGTCGCAGTCGAGTCCGCCGCCGTCGAGTCCGCCGCCGTCGAGACCGTCCTCGTCGAGGCCGCCGCCGCTGAGGCGATCGCCGTCGAGAGCGCCGCCGTCGAGGCTGTTGTCGTTGGGACCGTTGCCGTTGAGGGCGTTGCCGCCGAGGGTGGCGTCGAGGCCGTCGCGACCGCCGAGCAGGCGGAGGCCGCCGCCCCGGCGGGTCAGCCGCGCCGGATCTCCGCCTTCCTCGCCGCGCCGACCCCGCACGGCCTGCCCAAGGTCGAGGCCGTCCAGCAGGCCCCGGTGGCCGGGGAGGCGGCGCAGCAGCAGCCCGCTCCCATAGCGGCCGCCGACGCACCGCAGGCCGTCGAGGTGGTGCAGGAAGCCCAGGCGGCCCAGGAGGCCGAGCAGGGCGCCGAGGCCGCGCCGCAGGCCGTCGCCGAGCCGGTCGCCGAGACCGCCGTCGGCACCGGTGAGATGCCCTCCGGCCAGCCCGTCGAGCAGACCACCGGGCAGCCGGCCGAGCAGCCCGCCGCCGAGGGCGAGCAGCCGCAGCCGGAGGCCGCCCAGGCCGGGCAGCCCGCCGAGGCCCCGGCCGGGCCGGTCGCCGAGCAGGCGGAGCAGGCCGTCGAGGCCGCCGCTGAGCCCGCTGTCGAGCAGGCCGCCGCTGAGCAGGCCGTCGAGCAGCCCGTCGAGGCGCAGGCCCCGCCGGCCGCCGAACCCGTCGCGCCGGAGTCCGCCGAGCAGCAGCCTGCCGCCGAGGCCGCGGAGTCCGCCGAGCAGCCGGTCGCCGAGCAGGCGGACGCGCAGCCCGCCGAGGCCCCGGCCGCCGAGCAGCCGCAGGCCGGGCCGACTGCCGAGCAGCCCGAGCAGCCTGTCGGAGCCGTCACGCCCGAGGCCGCCCAGGAGGTGGCCCCGGCCGCCGGGCCGACCGCGGAGCAGCCCGCCGAGGCCCCCGCCGCCGAGGAGCAGCCCGCCGCCGACGCCCCGGCCGCCGAGCAGCCGCAGGCCGAGCCGACGGCGGAGCAGCCCGAGCAGCCCGTCGGAGCCGTCACGCCCGAAGCCGCCCAGGAGGTGGCCCCGGCCGCCGAGCCCGCCGAGCCGCGCGGCCCGGCCGCCCCCGGTTACGACGAGGCCGGCCGCGACGCCGTGCACCAGGTGATCCGCGAGCGCCGCGACATCCGCAACGGCTTCCGCCCGGACCCGATCCCGCACGAGGTGCTGATCCGCGTCCTGGAGGCCGCCCACACCGCTCCCAGCGTCGGCTACTCGCAGCCCTGGGACTTCGTGGTGATCCGCTCGGCCAAGACCCGCCGGCGGATGCACGCCCTGGCCGAGCGCCAGCGCGAGGCGTACGCGGACTCGCTGCCCAAGGGCCGCGCCAAGCAGTTCCGCGAGATCAAGATCGAGGCCATCCTCGACACCCCGGTCAACATCGTGGTCACCGCCGACCGCACCCGCGGCGGCCGGCACACCCTGGGCCGGCACACCCAGCCGCAGATGGCCCCGTACTCGGCCGCCCTGGCCGTCGAGAACCTCTGGCTGGCCGCCCGCGCCGAGGGCCTGGGCGTCGGCTGGGTGAGCTTCTTCGACGACGAGGAGCTGGTCCGCGAGCTCGGCCTGCCCGAGCACCTGGAGGTCGTCGCCTACCTGTGCGTCGGCTTCGTCGACTCGTTCCCGGACGAGCCCGAACTGGAGCAGCAGGGCTGGGCCAAGAAGCGCCCGCTGTCCTGGGTGGTCCACGAGGAGCAGTACGGCAACCGCGCGCTGCCCGGCGAGGAGCCGCAGAGCCTGCTGGCCGACACCCTGCGCGGCATCCGCCCGCTGGACGCCAAGGCGCTCGGCGAGGCCTGGGACCTGCAGAAGCGGATGACCAAGCCGGCCGGCTCGCTCGGCATGCTGGAGATCATCTCTGCCCAGCTGTGCGGCCTGTCCCGCAAGTGCCCGCCGCCGATCCCGGAGCCCGCCTGCGTGGCGATCTTCGCGGGCGACCACGGAGTGCACGCCCAGGGCGTCAGCCCCTGGCCGCAGGAGGTGACCGCCCAGATGGTCGGCAACTTCCTGGCCGGGGGAGCGGTGATCAACTCCTTCGCCAAGCAGATCGGCACCGAGGTCTGCGTGGTGGACGTCGGCGTGGCCGCCGAGCTGCCGGACGCCGTCCAGCAGGGCCGCGCCACCGGCCTGCTGCCGCGCAAGGTCCGTCCCGGCACCGGCGACATGACCCAGGGCCCGGCGATGACCCGCGAGGAGGCCCTGAAGGCGATCGAGGTCGGCATCGAGACCGCCCGCGACCTGGTCGCGGCGGGCAACAAGGCGCTGGTCACCGGCGACATGGGCATCGCCAACACCACCGCCTCGGCCGCCCTGATCTCGGTGTTCACCGGCCTGGACCCGGCCGAGGTCACCGGCCGCGGCACCGGCATCGACGACGACACCCACGCGCACAAGATCGAGGTCATCCGCGCCGCGCTGGCCCTGCACCAGCCCGACCCGAACGACCCGATCGGCGTCCTCGCCGCCGTCGGCGGCCTGGAGCACGCGGCCATCGCCGGCTTCCTGCTGGGTGCCGCCTCGCTGCGCACCCCGGTGGTGCTGGACGGCGTCATCGCCGGTTCGGCGGCACTGGTCGCCAAGGCGATCGCCCCCGAGGTACTGGCCGCCTGCATCGCCGGCCACCGCTCCGCCGAGCCCGGCCACCAGGCCGCGCTGGCGAAGCTGGGCCTGCGTCCGCTGATCGACCTCGACCTGCGGCTCGGCGAGGGCACCGGTGCCCTGCTGGCCCTGCCGCTGGTGCAGAGTGCGGCCCGCGCGATGCACGATGTAGCCACCTTCGACTCCGCCGGGGTCACCGAGAAGGCCTGACGCACCCCGTCACCACTCCGCGGACCGGCCCGAGGGCGCGCCGGCCCGCGGAGCGGCGTACCGCCGTACCGTTCACGACACCCTCACCCCCGATCAGGAGCACCGCCGATGACCGCGCCCACCCCGCACCCCAGCACCGAGGGCCGCACCCCGTACCCGGTCGGCCTGCTGCTGGCCGGCCGCCGCGTCGTCGTGGTCGGCGGCGGCCAGGTCGCGCAGCGGCGGCTGCCGGCCCTGATCGCCTCCGGCGCGGAACTGCACCTGATATCCCCGGCCACCACCCCGGCCGTCCAGGCCATGGCCGACGCGGGCGAGCTGACCTGGCACGCCCGCCCGTACCAGGACGGCGACCTGGCCGGGGCCTGGTATGCCCTGGTCGCCACCGACGACCCGGCAGTCAACGCGGTGGTCAGCGCCGAGGCCGAGCGGGAGCGGGTGTTCTGCTCCCGCAGCGACGACGCCTCCGCCGCCACCGCCTGGACCCCGGCCAGCGGCCGCGACGCGGGCGCCACCGTCGCGGTCCTCACCGGCGACCCGCGGCACTCCGCCGCCCTGCGCGACGCCATCGTCGGCGGCCTGCGGGACGGCTCGCTGGCCTCCCGCCAGTACCGCTCGCACGGCGCGGGCGTCGCCCTGGTCGGCGGCGGCCCGGGCGACCCGGACCTGATCACCGTGCGCGGCCGCCGACTGCTCGCCGACGCCGACGTGGTGGTCGCCGACCGCCTCGCCCCGCGCGAGCTGCTCGCCGAACTGCCCGAGGACGTCGAGGTGATCGACGCCTCGAAGATCCCGTACGGCCGCCAGATGGCCCAGGATGCGATCAACCGGGCGCTGATCGAGCACGCCAGGGCCGGGAAGTTCGTGGTCCGGCTCAAGGGCGGTGACCCGTACGTCTTCGGCCGCGGCGGCGAGGAACTGCTGGCCTGCGCCGAGGCGGGCATCCCGGTCACCGTGGTGCCCGGGATCTCCAGCTCGATCAGCGTGCCGGAGACGGCCGGCATCCCAGTCACCCACCGCGGGCTGACCCAGGAGTTCACCGTGATCTCCGGCCACGTCGGCCCGGACGACCCGCGCTCGGTCACCAACTGGGAGGCCGTCGCGGGGATGAGCGGCACCCTGGTGCTGCTGATGGCGGTGGACAAGATCGGCGCGATCGCCGCCAAGCTGGTCGAGCACGGCCGCCAGGCCGACACCCCGGTCGCGATCGTCCAGGAGGGCACCACCGCCGCCCAGCGCCGGGTGGACGCCACCCTGAGCACCGTCGCCGCGGTTGTCGAGGCCGAGGGGGTCAAGCCCCCGGCGGTGATCGTCATCGGCGACGTGGTGAACGTCCTGGCCGCCGCCTTCCAGCGCTAGGGACGCTTGCGGGCGGTGCGCGGAGTGGGAAGTCGGCCGGTCGACCCTGCTGGCGAAGAGTCGCCGGTCCGACTTCCTACTCCAGCGACTGTTCCGTCCAGATGACCTTCCCGGTCGTGGTGTAGCGCGTCCCCCAGCGGTCCGCGAACTGCGCGACCAGGAACAGTCCGCGCCCGCCCTCGTCCTCGGTCGCCGCGTACCGCAGGTGCGGCGAGGTGCTGCTGCCGTCCGACACCTCGCAGATCAGCGCCCGGCCGCGCAGCAGCCGCACCCTGATCGGCCCGGAGCCGTACCGGATCGCGTTGGTCACCAGCTCGCTGAGGATCAGCTCGGTGACGAACGCGGCCTCGTCCAGCCCCCAGTCCGACAGCCGAGCCGCCACCTGCGCCCGGACCGTCCGCACCGCCGCCGGGTCGGCGGGCACGTCCCACTGCGCCACCTGGTCCGGGGTCAGCACCCTGGTCCGCGCCACCAGCAGCGCGATGTCGTCCTGCGGGTGCGCCGGCAGCATCGCCCCCAGCACGTCCGAGCAGGTCTGCTCAGGCGTGCGCGGCGGCCCGCTGAGCGCGGTCCGCAGCAGCGCCAGCCCCTCGTCGATGTCCCGCTCGCGGTCCTCCACCAGACCGTCGGTGTAGAGCACCAGTCGGCTGCCGTCGGCGAGGTCCAGCTCGACGGTCTCGAACGGCAGCACCGCCAGTCCCAGCGGCGGCCCGGTCGGCAGCTCCGGGAACACCACGCCGCCCTGCGGGTCCACCACGGCCGGCGGTGGATGCCCGGCGCTGGCCAGCGCGCAGCGCCGGGACACCGGGTCGTAGATCGCGTACAGGCAGGTCGCCCCGGCCAGCCCCGAGCCCTCGCTGAACGCCGCCTCGTCCTGGTCGATCCGGGTCACCAGCTCGTCCAGGTGCCCGAGCAGCTCGTCCGGCGGCAGGTCCAGGGTCGAGAAGTTGTGGATCGCGGTGCGCAGCCGCCCCATCGTCGCCGCCGCGTGCAGTCCGTGGCCGACCACGTCGCCGACCACCAGCGCCACCCGCATGCCCGGCAGTGGGATCACGTCGAACCAGTCCCCGCCCACCCCGGCCTGGGCCGGCAGGTAGCGGTGCGCCACCTCCAGCGCGTTCTGCACCGGCAGATTGCGGGGCAGCAGGCTGTGCTGCAGGGTCACCGCCATCGCGTGCTCACGGGTGTAGCGCCGGGCGTTGTCGATGCACACCGCCGCGTTCGACACCAGCTCCTCGGCCAGCGCCAGGTCCTCCGGCTCGAACGGCTCCGGCCGCTCCGACCGCCAGAACCGGGCCACCCCCAGCAGCACCCCGCGCGCCCGCAGCGGCACCCGCACCAGCGAGTGCACCCCGTACGCCAACGCCTGCTCCGAGCGCTCCGGGTCCTGCTCCCGCCAGCCGTGCGCCTCGGCCAGCCGCGGTTCCAGGCTGGGCTCCCCGCTGTGCAGCGCCCCGGCCAGCGGGGTGGTGGGCACCACGTCCAGCAGGGTGCCCACCGGGTAGAACGGCGCTTCGCTGCTGATTCCGGCGACGGCGGTGCGCCGCATCCGGCCCAGCGAGGCGCCCGGCGGCGGCTCCTCGCCGGCCGGCACCTGCTCGGCGAGGTCCACCGTGACGAAGTCCGCGAACCGGGGCACCGCGACCTGCGCCAGCTCCTCCGCGGTCCGGGTCACGTCCAGCGAACTGCCGACCGTCATCCCGGCGTCGAACAGCAGCCGCAGCCGCCGCTGCGCGCCCTCGGCCCGACCGGTCAGTGCCAGCAGCTCGGTGGAGTCGCGCAGCGTGGCGACGCAGCCGGCCGGGCCGCCGGCCTGGTCGGTCAGCCGTACGTTCACCGCGAGCAGCCGCTCCCCGGCCATCACCACCTCGTCGGTCACCGGGCGGTTGGCGATCAGCAGCTCCAGCGGGGCGGGTTCCAGGCCCAGACCGGTCACCGGGCGGCCCTCGGCGTCCGGCGGCAGGTCCAGCAGCCGACGCGCCTCGTCGTTGCAGAGCAGCAGCTGCCCGTCCCCGCCGACGATCATCACGCCCTCGCGCACCGCGTGCAGCACCGCCGCGTGGTGCTCGTACATCCGGGTCATCTCGGCCGGGCCCAGCCCGTGCGTCTGCCGCCGCAGCCGTCGGCTGATCAGCGCCGTGCCCAGGGTGGCCAGCCCGATCGCGCCGGCCGCCGAGCCCAGCACCACCGGCAGCTGGCGCTCGATCGCGGTGGAGACGTTGCTCAACGTGACGCCCGCCGAGACCAGCCCGACCACCGAGCCGCCCGGCGCGTACACCGGGACCACCGACTGGACCAGTGGGCCGAGCGTGCCGGTCAGATGCTCGGTCACCACCTGGCCGTGCAACGCGGGCTCGTAGGTGCCGACGAACTTCTGGCCGATCCGGGCCGGGTCGGGGTGGGTGTAGCGGATGCCCTGGTCGTTCATCACCACGATGAAGTCCACGCCCGAGGAGATCCGCGCGGCCTGCGCCTTCGGCTGCAGGATCGCGGTCGGGTCGGGGGAGCGCAGCGCGTCCACGATGTCCGGCGAGTGGGCGAAGGCCTGCGCGACCGCCACCGACCGGTCGCGGGCCTCGTGGTCGGCGTCGGTCTGGGACTGCACCACCAGCGCCACCACGGCCCCTGCCACCAGCAGCAGCACGATCAGGACCTGCAGTGCGAACACCTGCCCGGCCACAGACCGGTGTCGTACCGGTTTCGACCGCTTCGCGCGGGGCAGCTGCTGCCGACCGTGTGGGCGCCCACCGAAGGAGCCGGCGTCGCCAGTGGCACCAGAGGCCGACGGAGCCCAGGATCGGCCCGGATTTCGGGCCATACGGTCATATTTACACCCCGTGTAGCCCGGGACCACCCCGTCCCTTCGGCCGTTTGGCCTTCCCCGCCCCGGCTTGGCAAGATCGCAGGGTGTCCGAACCCAGCACCATCACCGACCCCGCCGACCCCCGCCTCGCCGACTACACCGGCCTCACCGACGTCGAACTGCGCCGCCGCCGCGAACCCGCCGAGGGCCTGTTCATCGCCGAGGGGGAGAAGGTCATCCGCCGCGCCCTCGCGGCCGGCTACCGGATGCGGTCGATGCTGCTCACCGCCAAGTGGTTGGACGTGATGGCCGACGTCATCGCCGAGGCCGACGCCCCCGTCCACGTGGTCGAGCCCGCGCTCGCCGAAGCCGTCACCGGCTATCACGTCCACCGCGGCGCACTCGCCTCGATGGAGCGCAAGCCCCTCCCGGACGCCGCCGACCTGCTCGCCGGGGCCCGCCGGGTCGCCGTGCTGGAAGGCCTGGTCGACCACACCAACCTCGGCGCGGTGTTGCCCTTGGGTCTACAAGAACGCGCGGTTCAGCGCGTCGCGGTCTTCGAGGACATCGTCGACCACGCCAACATGGGGGCCGCCTTCAGGAACGCCGCGGCCCTCGGCGTCGACGCCGTACTGCTCACCCCGCGCTGTGCCGATCCCCTCTACCGCCGGTCCGTGAAGGTGTCGATGGGCGCCGTCTTCCAGGTGCCATGGACTCGTCTGGAGGCTTGGCCGAAGGACATCGAGATCCTGCGTTCCGCAGGCTTCACGGTCACGGCACTGTGCCTGAGCGACCAGGCGATCACCCTCGATGAACTCGCTTCGCGGAACGACGAGAAGCTCGCCCTGGTTTTCGGCACGGAGGGCACCGGCCTCGCCGCCACGACACTCGCTTCGGTCGACGAGCATGTCCGCATCCCGATGGATGCCGGTGTCGACTCGCTCAACGTCGCAGCGGCCTCGGCGGTGGCCTTCTACGCGACCCGCCCGCGACGTGAGCTGGTCCGGTAGATCACTCAGGGCAACTCCTGGGCCTCCTCGTCCTTCTCCAGCCCGGCGGATCACCAGTACTGCAGTGCCGTGGCGCAGGGCCCGGCGCTTCCTCTTCGGCCACGAAGGCGAGCAGGCAGCTGCCCGCCTTCGGGAACTGCTGGAACGTCGACCGGGCCCGAGCCGTCTGATCAGGCAACTCGGAGGCGTTGGCGAGACTGAGCCTTTCCGGGCAAGGTGACGGTTGTTTCGTGTATCCGCCGGGCAGCGGTCGATCGTGTTCGAGATGGAGCAGGACGAGGGCCGCTTTCGCGATCGCGCCGATGCGCGTCGGGCTCAGGCTGACTCTCGGAGCGCGGCGAAGGTCTCCTTGCAGGGGTATTGGCACGCTTGCACACGCCGTGCACGGTCCGATTCGCGCGTAGTCGATGCCGTCGGCGGTCTTCACAGTCGACGGAGCGGCCCTGCCCGTCAGTCGATCGCAGGGCGCGGCGTACGGTACATGCCGATGCCGTCAGGGGCGGTGTCGGCGAACCCGAACTTGCGGTACAGGTGGTGGGCGTCACCGTCGGCGATGAGCGAAACCCAGGCGCTGGCAGGCGCCCGGCGGTCCAGTTCGTCGGAAAGTGCCCGCATGATGAGGTGGCCCAACCCGCGGCCCTGGTGTTCGGGTAGGACGCATTTGTCGACGAACTGCAGGTGGCAGCCGCCGTCGCCGACGATCCGGCCCATGCCCACGGGCTGCCCGGCGTGGGTGACGACCACTCCGTGCCAGGTGTTGTCCAGACCGATCGCGGCGGCCTCGGGCTCCTTGTCGAGTAGCCCGGCGCTTGTGCGCAGCATTCGGTAGTCCTGCACGCTCGGCACGCCGATGGATATTTCGTAGGGCT
The DNA here is from genome assembly GCF_055560875.1 of Kitasatospora sp. NPDC023118. Classification (NCBI taxonomy): domain Bacteria; kingdom Bacillati; phylum Actinomycetota; class Actinomycetes; order Kitasatosporales; family Streptomycetaceae; genus Kitasatospora; species Kitasatospora sp. NPDC023118. The sequence continues at coordinate 40,071 of NZ_JBVHHW010000011.1, read as the reverse complement.
TGGAGCTCACGTCGATCATGGTCGTGTCCTTGTTCCGAGCGGCCCCCGTGCATGGGGTGGTTTCGTCATCAGGGCGCCTTTCGTCATTGGTCGATCAGGGCGGTGCCGTGATCGCTGTATCGGGCCCCTTGGGCCCCGGCGTCGGGGACGGCGGCGTCGATGGCGTCGAGGTCGGTGGGGGCCAGGCGCAGGTCGAGGGCGGCCAGGTTGTCGCGCAGGTGGGGGCGGCGGGAGCTGCCAGGGATGGGGATGACGTCGTTGCCGCGGGTGAGGAGCCAGGCGAGGGCGATCTGGGCGGGGGTGGCGTGCTTGGCGGTGGCGAGGTGGGTGATGGCGTCGACGATGGCCAGGTTGGCCTTGAGGTCGTCGCCCTTGTAGCGGGGCGCGGTGGCGCGGAAGTCGCCGGGTTCGTAGCGCGTGGTGGCGCGGACGGCCCCGGTGAGCAGGCCGCGGCCGAGAGGGCTGTAGGCGATCAGGGTGGCGCCGAGACCACGGATCGTGGGCAGGATGTCGTCCTCTACGTGGCGTTCCCACAGCGAGTACTCGGTTTGGACGGCGCTGATCGGGTGGATGGCGTGGGCGCGGCGGAGGGTGGCGGCCGAGACTTCGGACAGGCCGATGTGGCACACCTTGCCTTGGGCGACCAGGTCGGCCAGGGCGCCGACGGACTCCTCGACGGGGACGGCGGGGTCGATGCGGGCGAGGTAGTACAGGTCGATGTGGTCGGTGCGCAGCCGGCGCAGCGAGGCTTCGCAGGCACGCCGCAGGTCGTTGGGGGATCCGGTGGGGGTCAGGCCTTCGGGGGTGCGGCGGACTCCGGTCTTGGTGGCCAGCACGGCGCGGTCGCGGTGCGGCGCGAGGGTCTGGCCGAGGAGTTCTTCGTTTGCTCCGTCGCCGTAGAAGTCGCCGGTGTCGAACATGGTGACGCCGGAGTCGAGGGCTTCGAGCAGGGTGGCCGCGGCCTCGTGCGGGTAGGCGGTGCCGTAGGTGCCAGTCATGCTCATGCAGCCGAGGCCGAGTCGGGAGACCGCTGGGCCGTCGGATCCAAGGGTGATGTGCATCGTTTCTCCGTCACTCTGCCAGGGCCGCGCGGAGGAATGCGAGGATCTCCGCCTGGGCGACCTCGGCCTGTGGTTCGACACCGGGCAAGGTGAGGAACGCGTGCTTCGCGCCCGGGTATTCGGAAAGCCGCACGGGCGTCCCGGCTGCGCGCAGCCGCTCGGCGTAGCGGCGGCCGTGATCAGCGACGGCGTCCTGGGTGGGCACTACCACGAGTGCCGGGGCCAGTGCGCTCAGGTCGTGCACGTACAGCGGCGAGAATTTGCCGGCGTCGGCTCCCTGCGGGACGGCGAGCCGCTGGATGAGCCGCAGCTGCGGCAGGGCCCGGGTCGGGCTGTATGCGTACTCGGCGATCGAGGGGTAGTCGAACATCGTCTCGGTCACGTCGGCCGCGGGGTTGACCAGCACCTGCGCCTTGAGGTCCAGGCCGGCCTTCCTGGCCCGGATGGCCGTCAGGGCGCTGATCAGCGCGCCGCAGCTCTCGCCGAAGACGGCCGTGCGCGCCGGGTCGATGCCCCACTGCGCGGCGTGCCGCACCATGTGCTGGAGCACGTCCCAGCCGTCGTCGGCGGCGTTCGTGAGCGGGCTGCCGGGGGCGAGGAGGCGGTGCTCGACCGAGACGACGAGCGCGGGCAGGTGGGCGGCGAGGTGGCTGTTGGTCCAGTCGCACTGCACCGCCGTGCCCACGAAGCCTCCTCCGTGGACATGGACCACGAGTGGCAGGTCGGTTCGGGCTGCGGCGTCGTCTCTCGTCAGGGCCGGCCGGTAGACGCGGATCGGTAGGTCGCGACCGGGCAGCGCGATCTCCCGCCAGACGATCGCGGCGCCGGCGTCCGGCTCTCCAAGGATCGCCCGGGCCGCGCTGGAGGCCCGAAAGCGGTTCTCCGCGTCGCAGTAGGCGATCAGTTCCTCGGTCGTGATCGCCTCGAAGTCCGGCTCCGGCGGCCGTCTCGCGATGGTGCTCTCGCTCATGTGTCCTTCTCCCCTCCCGGCCGGCTGCCGGGTGTGTCGTTGCGGTCGATCAGCGGGCTGCACTCATTATGCGCGCGGTGCGTGCATTGGCAAGTGCATAGGTTAGGCTGAGTTCGGACGAGAGGGGCGAGATGACTGGCCGCAGGCGATGGTCGACCGAGGAGATCCTGGACACGGCAGTAACGCTGCTGCGCACGAGCGACGCCGAGTCGTTCAGCGTGCGCAAACTCGCCGCCGCGCTCGGGACCGACTCCTCCAGCCTCTACCGGCACTTCCGCAACAAGACCGAACTGCTGCGCGCGGTCGCCGACCGGGTCCTGCTGGCCGCCGTGGACAGCCACCGCCCCGAGGGCGACTGGAAGCAGCGCATCACCGCCCTGGCCCTGCGCCTGCGCGAGGCCTTCGGCGAGCAGCCCCAACTCGCCGCAGTCTGGGGACGCTATGGCTCTGGTGGCACCGGATCCCGGTTGGTCATGGAGGAGGTGCTGCAGGCCCTGCGCACCTCCGGCCTGCCCGACCAACAGATACCGGCGCGCTACCACCGCATCGTGATCCTCCTCGCCGCGCTGATCTCCTCCGAGGCCGGCATCAGCACCATCACCCCTGAGGAATACGAACAAGGCATGGAGCAGTTCCGCGTCGCCGTGCTCGGCGCCGACCCCGAACGCTTCCCCGCACTGTCCCACTTCGCCCGCGACGTCCGCCCCCTCGGCGCAGACCGGCGCGCCGCGTTCGAAGAGATCCTCGCCGCCCAACTCGCCCACATCGAGGCTCAGATCCCCTGACGTGCACAATCGCAGCCCGTCGCTGCCAGGCCAGACTCCGGTCGGCACACGGGGCATCCGGGGCTGCCGGGCGCCAGTGCCCGTCCCGTCGCCGCTGTGCGGTCACAAAGCTGCAACGGGCTCAGTGTGTCTTTCCGGGCAGTAGCAGCTACATGCTGTGATCGATGCTCCGAATCCGGCTGTCCGGCCAAGCATCTGACGCCGCGTCACGAACTAATCGAAACCCCTGGCAGAAGTCGGTCTGCCAAGATCAGGCTCTACGGTCAGGGGTTTCGCGTGTCCAGTTGTCCCAGACGTGAGGCCTGTCGCAGAGCGTCCGTCGGAGCCAGCGGCGCACCGGAAGAGCGCATGATGGTCGGCGCCATCTTCCGCAGCGCCGCCGCCCTCGGCATGGACGCCGTCCTTCTCTCACCCGACTGCGCCGACCCGCTCTACCGCCGCGCCGTCAAGGTCTCCATGGGCGCCGTCTTCGCCGTCCCCTACGCCCGCCTCGACCCCTGGCCGGCCGCCCTCACCACCGTCCGCGAGGCCGGCTTCACCCTCCTCGCCCTCACCCCCGCCGACACCGCCGTCGATCTCGCCACCCTCGCCCCCCACACCCTCCCCAAAACCGCCCTCATGCTCGGCGCCGAAGGCGACGGCCTCACCCCTGACGCCATCGCCGCCGCCCACCACCCCGTCCGCATCCCCATGGCCCACGGCATCGACTCCCTCAACGTAGGCGCAGCCGCGGCCGTGGCCTTCTACGCCGTCACCACGCCCTGACCCCCTACCCCGCCGCACAGAAATTCGGCCCACCGACTCTGCTGGCGAAGTCGTTCAGCCGACTTTCCGTGCCCCGGAGCCGCGCGGGAAACGGGCCGCGCGGGAAACGGGCCGCGCCAACCCCGAGCGCTCCCGGCCGGTCGGCACCGAAAGTCGGCGGGACCGACTTTTCGCGCCCCCGCCCGTTATCTCAGCCCGTCGGGGCAGTCGGCGGGGCCGGGGCAGCGGCCGGGGGCGGGGGTGGGGTGGTGAGGCCGGTGCCGCCGGAGGCGCCGGCGCCGGGCCAGGATTCGTCGAGGGTGCCGTCGGCGCGGACGGTGTAGCGGGTGGAGGTGACCGCGCCGGTGGCGGTCACGCGTTCCTCGCGGACGACGGCGCTGCCGTCCAGGCGCCAGGTGGCCGTGGCCTGCGGGTCGGCCGTCGAGGTGCGGGAGGTGGCGGCGACCGGGTTGTCCCCGGTGAAGGTGTAGAGCTGGACGAGGTCGACCGGCGCCGACCCCTCTGCCCGCCGCAGCACGACGACCGCGGCCGGCTGGCCCTTGTACCGGGCCGGCAGCACCGTGCTCAGCGCGATCTGCGGCCCCGCCCCGGCCGAGTGCCCGTCCTTCAGCGCGACGGAGGCCCTGCCCGCCCCGTCGGGGTAGCTGCGGTTCGGCCAGTCCACCACCGGCCCGGGCCCCTGCGCGGGCGCCAGCGCGCCGTCCCCCGCACCACCCCGCGCCGCCGCCGGAAGCGGTGTTGCCGGAAGCGGCGTCGCCGGGGGCGGTGTCGCCGTGGTCTGCGGGGCGACGTCCATTGAGGTCCCGGGCACCGCCTGCTCGCCCCCGTGGCCTCCGGTGTTCGCCGTCGCCGTCTGCCCGACCGGCGGCCGCATCCCCTGGTTGCCGCGGTTCTCGCAGCCCTGCGCCACCGCGATGGCCAGCGCGACACCGATCGTCACGGTGACGAAGACCACCAGCCGCTGCCGCAGCAGCCGCTGCCGCGCGGCGCCGGGCCGCCCGCCGGGAGCCGGGGTGTGCTGCCGGTCCCGGGGTCGGGGCCGGGCCGGCGGCGGGGTCTGCGGTCGGGCCCGCAGCGGCCGGGTCACCGGTGTCGCCTCGGGCCGCTGGGGAGGTGCTGCCGGGCGTCGCGCCGAGGCTCCGGCCGCCTGCCCGCCAGGACGATCGGCGGCCGCGGCTCTGGCCCGCGCCGGAGCGGCCGGTTCGCACGAGCGCCCGGGCGCCGGGACACCCTGCCGGGCACCCTCGTGTGCAGGATCCTGCGCGGCGGCGGGCGGAGCGGCCGGGGTCCCTCGCCGGGCCCCGCGCCCGCCGCTACCGGCGGCAGCCGCGGCCGCACCGCGCGCCGCCAGTTCGCTGAGCCGATCGTGCAGCGCGGCCGCCCCGGGCCGTTCGGCGGGCTCCTTGGCCAGGCAGGCCCGGATCAGCGGGGCGAGCTGCGGGGGGACGGCCGACAGGTCGGGCTCCTCGTGGACGACCCGGTACAGCATCACCTCGGAGGAGGCGCCCGACCCGAACGGCGTGTCCCCGGTGAGCGCGTACGCGAGTGTCGCTCCGAAGGCGAAGACGTCGGTGGCCGGGGTGACGGCCGCGCCGCGCACCTGTTCGGGCGCGAGGAAGCCGGGGGAGCCGACCGCGGTGCCGACGTGGGTGAGGGTGCTGGCGCCGCGCGACCAGGCGATGCCGAAGTCGATGATCCGCGGGCCGCGCGGGGAGAGCAGGATGTTGGACGGCTTGAGGTCGCGGTGGACGACACCGGCCTCGTGCACCTTGACCAGGCCGTCGGCGAGCGCCGCCCCGATCCGGGCGGCCTCGGGCCAGCTCAGCGGCCCTTCGTCGCCGACCTGCTTGTAGAGCGAGGGCCCGGGCACGTACGCGGTGGCGAGCCAGGGCCGGTCGGCCTCGATGTCGGAGCCGACGACCCGGGCGGTGCAGCCGCCCCGGATCCGGGAGGCGGCGGCGATCTCGCGTGCGAAGCGGGTACGGAACTCCTGGTCCTCGGCGAGCTCGGCGCGGATCAGTTTGAGGGCGACGCGCTGCCCCCGGCGGTCGGAGCCGAGGTAGACCACGCCCATGCCGCCGGCCCCCAGTCGCCGGTGCAGGCGGTACGGCCCGACGATGCGGGGGTCCTCACGCCTCAGCCGCATCATCGCCATGTCTCGTTCCCCATCAGCCTGTGGGTGAGGCCCCGTCGGTTGGGGCATCGTCAGTTCCTGTCTGGCACAGCTTACGGACTGCCCGCTGCGGTGTGCTGATACGCAACACCTCAAGCCACCGTGCGATTGTCGGATCTTGCACTGAGCTGCAGGTCACAGGGGTGCCGAATCGTCTCTCGGGGTTGCCCCTCAGGGTTCCCCCGGGGGCGGCGAAAGCCCTGTCTCCCCCTCCGGTAGTACGCCTTGAGTCTGAGCGTCATCCTCCGGGATGCCCGAGGAACAGTACGACGGCATGACGCCCGAAAGGCCCCCTGGCCAATAGCGTTGTGCTCAGCGGTGGACGGGCAGCTCGTCCCCCGAGGTAAGCCGTCCACCGCGCCAACTCGACCGGATCAGGAGCAGGGCCCATGGCATCGCAGCAGACGGGAACCCCCCGCCGCCGTCGGTCGGCCTTCATCCAGCCCCAGTCCGCCGAGCAGCCCACCCGGCACCCCGCCGTGGCGCTGGCCATGGCCCTGCCGTGTGCCGTGGTCCTGGTGCTGCTGTTCGGCGGGTGGGACCAAATGGCCAACCAGGCCGAAGCCGTGGCCAACCTGATCGGCCGCTGAGGAAAGCACACCAGAACGGGCACTGGTCCCCTGGGGACGGGGAGCAGTGCCGCCGGGGAGGCCGCGGCCGCGATGACACGCGGACGGGCGAGGAGCGGTCCGCAGAGCACCTCGGCAGGCGGAGATGCCGCGTACGGACGTCGGTGAGGGCGACCGTACGCGGCTCTTCTCTTCTCCCGCCGTCACCGGGCACGAAAGAGGCCGGGGCCGCGACCCTCACGGATCGCGGCCCCGGCCGTTACTGTGCGCGATACTGGGATTGAACCAGTGACCCCTACCGTGTCAAGGTAGTGCTCTCCCGCTGAGCTAATCGCGCCTGATGTGGCGGTCT
>NZ_JBVHHW010000011.1:0-33297 GCF_055560875.1 Kitasatospora sp. NPDC023118 | reverse complement strand
AGCAGATCCCGGAGGATCCGACGTGCGCGATACTGGGATTGAACCAGTGACCCCTACCGTGTCAAGGTAGTGCTCTCCCGCTGAGCTAATCGCGCCTGGTGAGGCGGTATGGCAGCAGACCCTGGAGGGCCCGTTACTGTGCGCGATACTGGGATTGAACCAGTGACCCCTACCGTGTCAAGGTAGTGCTCTCCCGCTGAGCTAATCGCGCCTGATGTGGCGGTCTCGCAGCAGATCCCGGAGGATCCGACGTGCGCGATACTGGGATTGAACCAGTGACCCCTACCGTGTCAAGGTAGTGCTCTCCCGCTGAGCTAATCGCGCGGGGAGGCCACCCGGAGAAACCGGGCGAGCCTCTTGGAGGTGGAGACGGGATTTGAACCCGTGTACACGGCTTTGCAGGCCGTTGCCTCGCCTCTCGGCCACTCCACCAGGCAACGCATGAAGAACGATCTTACACTGTTCTCCATCGAGCGGACGACGAGATTCGAACTCGCGACCCTCACCTTGGCAAGGTGATGCTCTACCAACTGAGCCACGTCCGCCTGTCTCCCGGGATCTTCACCGCTCTACTTCGGCTGCGCTCCTCGGCGACGTGTTGAACTCTAGCGGATTCCCGGGCCAGCTAAAAATCCGTTCTCGCAGCGTGCCAAGGGGATGCCCGCCGCATGCCGTCCCGTCAGCCCTCTGAACCGGTCACCGGCCACCACCTGCGACGCTTCCGGACGATCATCCGCGGGCGACCCGCCGCACACCCCCGCGACGCACGGAGCTTCTCGTACGCGTGGGCGCGAGCCCGACCAGGCCCGCGCCCCCCGACCTACACTTCAGGCACCGCCGCCCCCAGCACCACCGCGCAGGAGAACCGTGTCCGGCCACCCCGACCCCCGCATCCCGCTCGCCCGCTTCGGCGGCCGCCTGGCCACCGGACTGCGCGACGTCACCTCGGACCCGGCCGCGCTCGACTCCTCCGGCTACTGGGCCGTCGCCTACGACTTCGAGGGCCGACTCACCTGCGCCCGCTTCGAGCAGGTCCGCCCCGCCCCCGCCCCGCCCTCCGGCGCCGGCTGGCGCGGCCCGGACGCCGGCAGCTGGCACAGCTCCCTGGACCGCGCCGCCTACACTGCGGGCGTGCGCCGCATCCGCGAGCACATAGCCGCCGGCGAGGTCTACCAGGCCAACCTCTGCCGGGTGCTGTCCGCACCGCTGCCCGACCCCGGCCTCAGCGACATCGACGCCCTCACCGGCCTGCTCGCCCACGGCAACCCCGCCCCCTACGCCGGCACCATCCGGCTGCCCGAGCACGGCGTCGAGATCGCCACCGCCTCCCCGGAGCTCTACCTGCGCCGCACCAGCCGCACCGTCTCCTCCGGCCCGATCAAGGGCACCGGCCGCACCGAGGAGGACCTCCTCGACAAGGACCACGCCGAGAACGTGATGATCGTCGACCTGGTCCGCAACGACCTCGGCCGCGTCTGCGAGACCGGCACGGTCACCGTCCCCGACCTGTGCGCCGTCGAGAAGCACCCCGGCCTGGTCCACCTGGTCTCCACCGTCGAGGGCGCCCTGCGCGAGGGCGACGGCTGGCCCGAGCTCCTCGCCGCCACCTTCCCGCCCGGCTCCGTCACCGGCGCCCCCAAGTCCAGCGCCCTACGGATCATCGAGGCCCTGGAGACGGCCCCGCGCGGTCCCTACTGCGGCGCCGTCGGCTGGGTCGACGCCGACCGCGGCGAGGGCGAACTCGCCGTCGGCATCCGCACCTTCTGGCTCGACCGGCAGGATCCGCAGGCACCCGTCCTGCGCTTCGGCACCGGTGCCGGCATCACCTGGGGCTCCGACCCCGAGCGCGAGTGGGAGGAAACCGAACTGAAGGCCGCCCGGCTGGTCGCGATAGCGTCGGGCAGCGCAATCGACCTGACCGGGGCGTAGTCCCCACCCGCCGCCTAGGAGCAGCCCTCGATGCACAACCGCACCACGAGCTGGGTCAACGGGACGCTCGTCGACTCCGCCGACGCCGCCCTGTCCGTCCTCGACCACGGACTCACCACCGGCGACGGCGTGTTCGAGACCATGAAGGCCGTCGACGGCCAGGCCTTCGCGGTCACCCGCCACCTCGACCGGCTCACCCGCTCCGCCCGCGGCCTCGGCCTGCCCGACCCCGACCACGACCTGGTCCGCGAAGCCTGCGCCCAGGTCCTCGAAGCCAACCCCGCCCCGCTCGGCCGCCTGCGGGTCACCTACACCGGCGGCAACTCCCCGCTCGGCTCCGAGCGCGGCACCGCCGGCCCCACCCTCGTGGTCGCCCTCGGCGCCATCAACCGCCGCCCCGACGAGACCGCCGTCGCCGTCGTCCCCTGGCGCCGCAACGAGCACAGCGCCGTCGCCGGCCTCAAGACCACCTCGTACGCCGAGAACGTGGTCGCCCTGGCCGCCGCCCACCGCGCCGGCGCCTCCGAGGCCCTGTTCGCCAACACCGCAGGCCGGCTCTGCGAGGGCACCGGCTCCAACGTCTTCGTGGTCCTCGGCGGCCGCCTGCTCACCCCCGCCCTCGCCTCCGGCTGCCTGGCCGGTATCACCCGGCAGCTGGTCATCGACTGGTGCGGCGCCGAGGAGACGGACCTCCCGCTCAGCGCCCTCCAGGACGCCGAGGAGATCTTCCTGACCTCCACCACCCGCGACGTCCAGGCCGTCACCCGCGTCGACGACCGCGAACTGCCCGGCACCGGCCCGGTCACCGCCAAGGCGATGGCCGTCTTCGCCGAGCGCAGCGGCGACGACCTCGACCCGTAATCCCCGTACGGGCAGCGGCGACGCACAGCGCGGATAACCTTCCCGGCGAGGGGAAGGGAGCACCACATGACCACCACGCTGCGCCCCGAGGGGCCGGAGACACCCACCATCGCCGGCGGCCGCACCAGACGCTGGCGGATCCTGGCGAACGGCCGCCCGGTCGGTGCGCTGCGCACCACCTCGGCCCGGCACGGCAACCAACTCTGGGGCGATATATCGGAGTTGGAGGTCTTCGAGGGCCGCGGCCGGGGCCGCGGCACCTTCGGCGCGCTGGCCGCGGAGGAGGTGCTGCGCAGCTGGGGCTGCACCCGGGTGGACGTCAACGTCCCCGAGTGGGCCCCGGTCGCCCGCGGGCTCGCCGTCACCCTCGGCTACACCGAGCGGATGCGGAACCTGAGCAAGAGCCTGGCCACCGCCCCCGCCCTGCCCGGCGGCGTCACCGTACGCCCGATCGGCGCCGCGGAGTTCCCGGCCTGGCTCGACGGGGCGGCGGAGGGCTACGTCGCTTCGCTCATGGACTCCGGCCTCAGTGAGGAGCAGGCCCGCGCCAAGTCGCGGCTGGACCACCGGAACGTGCTCCCGCAGGGCGCCGACAGCCCTGGCGCGGCCCTGTGCCGTCTGTACGGTGCCGACGGCGCGCCGGAGCCGCTCGGCTCGCTCTGGGTGGAGCTGAACCTGCGGGAGCTGCCGGACGGCACACCGCTCGCCTGGGTCATGGTCGTGGAGGTGTCCCCGGCCCACCGGGGCCGGGGACACGGCCGCACCCTGATGCTGCTCGCCGAACGCGAGTGCCTGGCCGCCGGGGTGCGCGAGCTCGGCCTCAACGTCTTCTCCGGCAACGAGGTCGCCGTCCGGCTCTACGACTCGCTCGGCTACCGGGTCGTCAACCGGTGCTACGGCAAGCCGCTGTGAGGGGTTGACCGAGCATCAGGACGCCTTCGCGGCCTCGATGACGGCGATGATCTCCTCCCGCAGCCCCTCCTGGCTCTGCCCGCCGTCCAGCCGCTTGCCGCCGATCACGTACGTCGGCGTGCCCTTGACCCCGATGGCCTTGCCCTCGGCCTGGTCAGAGTCCACGGTCAGCATGTGCCGGCCGTCGATGAGCGCGGTGTCGACCTCCTCGACGTCCGCCCCGACCTCCCGGGCCACCTCCAGCAGCACCTGCTGCCCGCGCGCGTCCAGCTCCTCGACCCGGGCGAGCAGTGCCTCCACGAACGGCCACCCCAGCCCCTGGGCGAACGCCTCTTCGGCCGCCTCCGCGGCGGCGTAGGCGTGCTTGTGCTTCTCCAGCGGGAAGTGCCGCAGCTCCACGGGCAGCGCCTCGCCGTACTGCGCGCGCAGCGCCCGTACGTCGTCCAGCGCGGTGCGGCAGTCCGGGCACTGGAGGTCGCACCAGAACTCGAGGCGGGGAAGGGAACCATCGATCATTCCCCCAGTGTTCCACTAGTGGGTGCCCGCCCCCGCCGGCGGTGCGCCCGAGGCCGGACCGACAGGGAGGCACCGATGACCAGGACGACCGCAAGCGAAGAGGTGCGCCCGTGCTGACCGCGGCGATCAGCTTCCTCCTCACGGCCGGCGCAGTGGCGGTCGCGGGCCTACGGGCGTGGCGACGGCGCTTCCGCTCGGCGACCCGCTGGTTCGCGGTGGCCCTGCTGCCCGCCGGGCTCTACCTGACCGGCCTGTTCCCGCTGGCCGGCACGATCGGCCGGGAGTTCGCCGACTGGGCGGCCAAGCTGGTCTTCGACCCCCGGGTGTGGACCGGTGTCGTGCTGCTCGGCGTCTCCGCGGTCCTGCTGGTCACCACCCGCTGGGTGGGCCGCCGCGGCGCCGTGGAGGGTGCGCCGGAGCGTCCGGCGGCGGCCGGCCCGGCCCCTGAGCGTCCGGCGGTGGCCCCGACGTCCAAGGCGCCGAAGAAGTCGGCGGCGGGCAAGCGGGACGACGGCCTCGGCGACTTCGCCGACATCGAGGAGATCCTCCGCAAGCGCGGAATCTGAGCAGGCCCGGCGCGTCAGGCGGAGGCCACGGTCTCCGCCGACCGCTGCCGCGCGCGGTAGGCGGCGACGTGCAACCGGTTGCCGCAGGTGCGGCTGTCGCAGTAGCGCCGCGAGCGGTTCCGGGAGAGGTCCACGAAGACCCGGGCGCAGTCCGGCGCCTCGCACCGGCGCAGCCGCTCCCGCTCGCCCGCCATGAGGATGAAGGTCAGCGCCATGCCCAGCTCGGCCGCGAGGTGGTCGCCGAGCGCGGCGTGCGGCGCGAAGTAGTGGATGTGCCAGTCGTGGTGGTCGTGGTTGACCAGCCGGGGCGTCGTCCCGGCGGCCGCGACGATCGCGTTGACCAGCTCGGCGGCCTCGGCGGTGGACTCCGTCCCGAACACCTCGCGCAGCCGGGTCCGCAGCTCGTGCACCCGCCCCAGGTCGTCCTCGGTCAGCGAGTCGATCTCGCTGATCTCCTGGCGGACCACGAAGGCTTCCAGCGCGGCGATGTCGGGCAGCCGCTCGTCGCCGCACACCTCGGGTGCGGTGTTGAGCAGATCCACGAGGATGCTCAGCGCGCACTCGGTGTCATGGGTGATCAGCACGTTGGGGCTCCTCGCGCAGGGGGACTCCGGTACCCCGCGTCCACGGTTACCCCAGACCATACCGGCCCTTGCGGCAGAAGGGCGGCGCGTTTGTTCGAAGGCCTGTGCGGATTCCGTCAGAGTGTCCTGAAGCGGGCGCCGTCCGGGCCTGGAGCCCGGTGTCCGGTCCCCGGTGTACGAGCCCGGGTGGCCCCGGAAGGACGACGGCGCCCGGCAGCGAGGCCGGCCACCCGTACGGGTGGCCGGCCTCGCTGCCGGGCGCCTGCGGTGCTGCGGCCCCGCTCCGGTGGGAGCGGGGCCTTCACCGGCCCCGAGACCGCGTCGTGCGCGGCTGAGTCCGCTGCCGTGCCCCCGAGTAGGACGGCTGCGATGACGGCAGGGGGTGCCGCCCCACCGACAGTGGGGCTGGACCGCCTCCGGTCGGGGTCAGCTTTCGGCGAGGATGTGGGACAGCTCCCGGTCGAGGTCGAAGTGACGGTGTTCGGTGCCGGGGGGCACCGCGGCGTCCGTCCGCTTGAGGAACGACTCAAGCGCCCGGGCCGGGGCCTCCAGCAGGGCTTCTCCTTCCGGAGAGCTCAGTGCGATGCAGACCACCCCTTGCCCGTGGCTGCGCGACGGCCACACCCGGACGTCGCCGGTACCGGTGGGTCGGTGCAGCCCCTCCGCGAGGAGATCTCGGGCGAACACCCACTCCACGGTCTCGTCGGCGCCCGTGTGGAACGTGGCGTGCACGGCGTAGGGGTCGGCGGTGTCGTAGCGCAGGCCCGCGGGGACGGGCAGTGAGGACTCGCTGGACACGATGAGGCGCAGGTGCAGCTCGCAGCTGACCGTGGTGTTCATAAGCGCCATGGCCTTTCGCTCAGTGTGCGCTCGGGGAATCGCACGTCGGCGAACGGACCATCCCACCCCCAAGACCGATGTAAACCCCTCTGTCCCGATTCGGGCGCGAGTCGTACCCCTTACGGCGCATTGCGGAATCGTCACGGAGTACCCGCCCGGGGCATTACCGGCGGTTCTTCTCGGCCGGTTTCCGGGTCGGCGTGTACTCGGCCTGTACGAAGCGCCGAGGCGGGCCGGGAACAGGGGAGCGGGTGATGCGGTCATGCCCGACGAGTCGGGCGCGCGGTCGGGGTCCGGAGGAGGGGTGGCGGGCCGGGGCCGGGCGGGGCGGGCCCGGCACCCGGTCGGGCGTACGGCGGCCGGGCGCCCTGGTGCGGGGCCTCCGCCGGGAGGGTGTTCGGAGCACCCTCCGGGATGCGGTAATGTTTTCCCTGCACCCGGGCGATTAGCTCAGCGGGAGAGCACTTCGTTCACACCGAAGGGGTCACTGGTTCGATCCCAGTATCGCCCACCGGAATGCATTGTGATATGTGAGGCCCGGCCGATTATCGGCTGGGCCTCACATGTATTTCCGGAATCCGCCTGAAGCGCCGTGGGTAATCCGGCTGAGGCCCAGTCATCTTCCGTGCGGAGCGCGAGTTCTGCGGATGTGCCAGCCCTGCCCCGGAAGGGGCGAGTTGTACGACCACCCCCGAATGGTGCTATGGTTCTTCTCGTTGCCCGGGCGATTAGCTCAGCGGGAGAGCACTTCGTTCACACCGAAGGGGTCACTGGTTCGATCCCAGTATCGCCCACCGGACAGCACGCAGGCCCTGACCAGGAACCGGTCAGGGCCTGCGGCGCGTTCGGGACCGCCACCCGCTACGCCGCCGCCTCGCAGCGGTGTTCGGGCTCCAACCGACGGCCGCAGCCGCACCGGGCCGGCCGCAGCGGCCAGGACAGGTCCACCCGCTCCGGCGTCCCCGAGCGGTCGAACCAGCTCTGCAGCCCGCGCGCCTGAGCCGCGTGCCAGACCGCCTGCCGCAGGTGCAGCTCCGCCGCCGTCAGCCCGCCCAGCGCCGCCGGGTAGCGGGCGCCTATTCGCCGGGTCAGCGAGAGCGCGGCCGTCGCGTCCGCCGCCGCGTCGTGCGCCCCGGCGAGATCGACGCCGTAGTGCGCGCACAGGTCGGTCAGCGTCCGGCGACCCTTGCGGTAACGGTCCACGTGCTTGTCCAGCACCCGCGGATCCAGCACCACCAGCCCGGCGCCGTCCAGCCCGCCGGTCAGCGTCAGCCCGTGGTGGCGGCGCAACTCCCGGTCCAGCAGCGTCAGATCGTAGGGCGCGTTCATCACCACCACCGGATGCCCGGCGCGCGCCTGCGCCGCCAGCGCGCGGGTGACCTCCGCCACCACCGTGCGGGCCGGCCGGCCGTACGCCCGGACCCGCTCGTCGGTGATGCCGTGCACCGCGCGGGCGCCGTCCGGGATCGGCACGCCCGGATCGGCGAGCCAGGTGGTGGTCTGCGCCGGTGCGCCCGGGGAGAGTTGGACGACCAGCGCGGCCGAGACGATCCGGTCGTGCTCGACGTCCACGCCGGTGGTCTCGGTGTCGAAGGAGGCGAGTGGGCCGGTGTACCAGTGCTGCTGCATGACTGCCCCTCAGGCGTGCGTTCCGCGCCCTGGTGATACCCGGTTCTGACGCCCGCTCAACCCGTTTGGCCCAGGCCCGACCGGGGATCCTGCCCAAGACTGGCCCGTTCTATTGACCGGTCCGTCCGAATCCGGACGGACCCGGAGCCGGGGGAGGCCACGGGGCGATGGCACTGACACAGCCGCAGCCCGACGGGGCGGCGGCCGCACTGCGGGGGAACCTCGCGGTCACCGCCTGCATGGAGACACTGCAGGTCGGCTATCTGCACGCGGTCGCCGCCGCGGCCGGCTGCTCGCTCTCCCAGCCCTTCCCGGACAACGGCATCGACTGGCAGGTCAGCCACGGCTCCCGGGCGCACGAGGTGGACGACGAGGTCACCATCAAGATCCAGCTCAAGGCCACCCAGCAGATCGCGCCCGACCCGGCCGGGCCGTTCTTCAGCTTCACCCTGGACAACGACCACCTGCGCAAGCTCGCCCGCGCCCGGGTCGCCGTCCCGCGCATCCTGGTCGTGATGCTGCTGCCGCGCCGGGTCGACCACTGGCTCCGGGCCCGCCCGGACGCCCTGGAGCTGCGGCACTGCTGCTACTGGGTCAACCTGGCCGGCCACCCGGTCACCGGACAGCGGCGCACCAACGTCCGAGTGCCCACCGACAAGGTCTTCGACGACCGCGCGCTCTGCGACATCATGGCCCGGGTCGGCGCGGGCGACAGCCCGTGACCGCCCGGCCCCGGCAGCGAGGAACTGGACCCATGACCCTGCCGCACGGACCGGACGACCCGTCCCAGGCCCTGCCGGACCCGGCCACCGTCGACCCCGCGGTGCTGACCACCCTGCTCGCCCGGCACGGCTGGGTCCGACGCGGCGGCCCCGCCGCCCGGTACGGACGCTGGACCCCGCCGGACGACGAACCCGGCACGAGCCTGCTCGTCCCCGCCGGGGACGGCTTCGACGACGCCGTCGACCTCCTCGCCGACGCCGTCACCGCCCTCTCCCGCTCCCGTACCCCCTCCGCCCGCCCGATCCTGCTCGCCCTCGCCGTCCCCGGCGACGAACTGCGCTGGCGCCGCGAACGGCCCGGCCCCGCCGACGCCACCCCCTGGGACGACGCCGAGCGGCTCCAGCGGGCGGCCCGCGCGATGCTCGCCGCCGGGGCCAAGGCCGGCCGGACCACGGCCGCCTGCTTCGGCGCCCGGCTGGACGGCCTCGCCGGGGACTTCCTGGACCGCGTCCTGGTCGTCGAACAGGGCGTCATCGACCAGGGCGCCGCCCTCACCGCCTACACCCCCGCCCCCGAGGGCCGGACCGCCGTCACCACTCTGGTCCGAGCCCTGGAGGCGCTGCGCGAGGCCGTCGACTACCGCCGGGTCAGCGGCGGGCCCGAGGCCTTCGAGAACGCCGTCCGGTCCGGGGTCAGCCGCGAACTCGTCCAGTCCGTCGAGGACCTGGTGCGCGGTGCGACCGCGGCCCGGCTCACCGTCGCCTGGTCGCCCGCCGCCGGGATCCCGGGCGGCTTCGGGGACCGCCGGATCGACCTCGACTTCTCGCCCGGCGACCTGCCCGCCCTGGCCGAGGCCGCCGAGTTGCTGGAGCGGATCGAGCCCGCCGTCGACGTCACCGTGGTCGGCGTGGTCGTCCGGCTCAAGCGCGCCGACCCGTCCGGGCCCGGCTCGGTCCGACTGCGGGTGCTGGGCGGCGCCGAGGTCCGCGAACTCAAGCTGCGCCTGCCCGACCCCGACTACCGGCTCGCCGCCGAGGCCCACCTCTGCGGAGTCCCGGTCCGGGTCTCCGGCCGCCTGGAGCGCCGCGACGGCTTCCGCCGGCTGACCCGGCCGCACGGCCTGGAGCTGTGCGGCTGGGACGAGGGCGACCGCGAGCAACTGCTGAAGGGGCTCCAGGACGGAGGGGAGGGGGCGTAGAGCCTGTCTCTTGGGTTTTGTCGGGCCCGGCAAGGGCCCATGAGACAGGTCCTGAGTTCACGGTGCGGGTGACGCTCTCGGTACCATCGTCACGCGCAGCGCAGTGTTGCGTCCTCTGAATCCAGCACGTCAGGAGAGACCGGTGACGGACGTCCGGGTAATCATCAGCCGCGAACCCGATCGGGAAGAGCGCGTGGTGACGACGGGCACTACGGCCGCCGAGCTGTTCGCCGACGACCGCTCGATCATCGCCGCCCGCGTCGGCGGCCAGCTCAAGGACCTCGCCTACGTCCTCCAGGACGGCGACGAGGTCGAGCCGGTCGCGATCGGCAGCAAGGACGGCCTCGACATCCTGCGCCACTCCACCGCGCACGTCATGGCCCAGGCCGTGCAGCAGCTCTACCCCGAGGCCAAGCTCGGCATCGGCCCGCCGGTCAAGGACGGCTTCTACTACGACTTCGACGTCGAGAAGCCCTTCCACCCCGATGACCTCAAGGCCATCGAGAAGAAGATGCAGGAGATCATCAAGCGCGGGCAGAAGTTCTCCCGCCGCGTGGTCACCGACGAGGCCGCCCGCGAGGAGCTGGCCGCCGAGCCGTACAAGCTGGAGCTGATCGGTCTCAAGGGCTCCGCCGCCACCGCCGGCGAGGGCGCCGACGTCGAGGTCGGCGCCGGTGAGCTCACCATCTACGACAACCTGGACGCCAAGAGCGGCGAGCAGTGCTGGGGCGACCTCTGCCGCGGCCCGCACCTGCCCAGCACCCGCCACATCCCGGCGTTCAAGCTGATGCGCAACGCGGCCGCCTACTGGCGCGGCAGCGAGAAGAACCCGATGCTGCAGCGCATCTACGGCACCGCCTGGCCGACCAAGGACGAGCTGAAGGCCCACCTGGACTTCCTCGTCGAGGCCGAGAAGCGCGACCACCGCAAGCTCGGCAACGAGCTCGACCTCTTCTCCATCCCCGAGGAGATCGGCTCTGGCCTCGCCGTCTTCCACCCCAAGGGCGGCATCATCCGCCGCGCCATGGAGGACTACTCGCGCAAGCGGCACGAGGAAGAGGGCTACGAGTTCGTCTACACCCCGCACGCCACCAAGGGGAAGCTCTTCGAGAAGAGCGGCCACCTCGACTGGTACGCGGACGGCATGTACCCGCCCATGCAGCTCGACGAGGGCGTGGACTACTACCTCAAGCCGATGAACTGCCCGATGCACAACCTGATCTTCGACGCGCGCGGCCGCTCGTACCGTGAACTGCCGCTGCGCCTCTTCGAGTTCGGGACGGTGTACCGGTACGAGAAGTCGGGTGTGGTGCACGGCCTGACCCGTGCCCGCGGTTTCACGCAGGACGACGCCCACATCTACTGCACCCGCGAGCAGATGGCGCAGGAGCTCGACTCCACGCTGACCTTCGTGCTCAACCTCCTTCGCGACTACGGTCTGACTGACTTCTACCTGGAGCTGTCCACCAAGGACCCGGTGAAGTACGTCGGCAGCGACGAGACCTGGGAGGAGGCCACCGCCGTCCTGGCGAGCGTGGCCGAGAAGCAGGGCCTGCCGCTGGTGCCGGACCCGGGCGGCGCGGCCTTCTACGGCCCGAAGATCTCGGTGCAGGCGAAGGACGCCATCGGCCGTACCTGGCAGATGTCGACCATCCAGCTGGACTTCAACCTGCCGGAGCGCTTCGACCTGGAGTACACCGCGGCGGACGGCTCGCGTCAGCGGCCGGTCATGATCCACCGCGCGCTCTTCGGTTCGATCGAGCGCTTCTTCGCGGTGCTGCTGGAGCACTACGCCGGCGCCATGCCGCCGTGGCTGGCCCCGGTCACCGTGACCGGCATCCCGATCACCGACGAGCACGTGCCGTACCTGCTGGAGGTCGCGGCCGAGCTGAAGAAGCACGGGATCCGGGTCGAGGTGGACACCTCGGACGACCGCATGCAGAAGAAGATCCGCAACGCGCAGCGCTCCAAGGTCCCGTACATGCTCATCGCCGGTAACGACGACGTCGAGGCGGGTGCGGTCTCCTTCCGCTACCGCAACGGCGAGCAGAAGAACGGCGTTCCGCTGGCGGACGCGGTCCAGGAGATCGTGGACGCGGTGAAGAACCGCATCCAGGTGTGATGCCGTAGTCGGACCGTCACGCGCGGGGCAGGCTCTCGATGAGTCTGCCCCGCGCGGCTTTGCAAGCACCGTCGGGCGAATATGCTGATCAGCATGACGACTGAGCCGGAACTGCAGCGGGGCGTCGGTGAGCCGGACGGCTTCCGCCGCCTGTGGACCCCCCATCGGATGGCGTACATCCAGGGTGAGAACAAGCCCACCGGCCCGGCTCCGGACGACGGTTGTCCGTTCTGCTCGATCCCGTCGCTGAGCAACGAGGACGCGCTGGTCATCGCCCGGGGGAGTGCCGTGTTCGCGGTGCTGAACCTGTACCCGTACAACGGCGGGCACCTGATGGTGGTCCCGTACCGGCACGTGGCCGACTACACCGACCTGGACGAGGCGGAGACGGCCGAGCTGGCCGACTTCACCAAGAAGGCGATGACCGCGCTGCGGGCGGCCTCCGGGGCGCACGGGTTCAACATCGGGATGAACCAGGGCGCGGCGGCCGGGGCCGGGATCGCGGCGCACCTGCACCAGCACGTGGTGCCGCGCTGGGGCGGCGACACCAACTTCATGCCGGTGGTCGGCCACACCAAGGTGCTGCCGCAGCTGCTGGCGGACACCCGGAAGATGCTGGCCGAGGTCTGGCCGCAGGGCTGAGCCCGCCGCACGCGAAGAGGGGCCCGCCACCGAGGAGTTCGGTGGCGGGCCCTGCTCCGTGCGCGGCGGGCTCAGCTGGCGTTGAACGTGTCGACGTCGTACGGGCGGCTGCCCTGCGCCTCGGACTTGATGATCGAGGTGCGGTTCTTGAAGAAGCGGTCCGCGTCCAGATCGTGCTCCTGGAGGAACTCCAGCGTCGCGGTGTGCACCGCGTTGAGCACCGGGACGGACGCGTTGAGCGCGTTGTCGACCATGGAGCGGTTGTTCCACGCGGTGGCGACCCAGGAGTGCCGCAGTCCGAAGGGCTCGGGCAGGCCGAGGCCGCCGCCGAGCCAGCCGAGCAGGCCGGGCATCCGGTAGAAGGGGGCTCGGACGGCCTGACGGACCACCTCGTCGTTGTCGATCAGGGGCAGCTTGACGGTGCGCTCCTCCCAGAACTTCACCGTCTTGGCGATCGTCTTCTCCTTGTCCTTCGGCTTGTCGAAGAAGACGCCCTTGACCGGGCCGAGCGCGTAGCCGGCCACCGAGATGCTCAGCACGTTGGCCAGCAGGGTCACCGTGACGGTGAAGGTGATGACCAGCTTGCCGTCGTGGGTGATGAACTGGGTGGCCAGGTAGTGCCGGGGGCCGCCGGGGAAGGTCTGCTTGTCGGCGATGCTCTGCACGGCGAAGTCGCGCATCCGGTCGCCGTCCATGTCGGCGTTGCCGGGGCGGCTGATCTCGTCGGCGCCCTCGCTGATGTCGAAGACCACCCACTGCTTGATGTTGACGTTGGGGATACCGCTGTTGGCGACGTGGCTGACGCCGAGGCCCTTGAGGTGGGCGGAGATCCGGCGGACCAGGTCCCAGGGGTGGAAGGCGCGGAAGTCGGCGTGGCCCTCGGCGGGGTGCAGGGTGTCGGCCAGGCGCCACTCGCCCCAGCGGCGGCCGGCGCCGAGGATGCCCTTCGGACCGGCGTAGTGGTGGACGTTGGTCTCCTGCTCGGCGTCCAGGCGGCCGAGCTTGTCGCGCAGGTCGTTGGCCTTCTTGTCCAGGTCGTCGCGGGGGACGGCCTTGGCCACGGTGGCGGCGACCGCGCTGCCCTCGACCAGGTCCTGCCAGCGGGCACGCAGGTCCTTGGCGAAGCGCTCGACGATCCGGCGGGCGAGGTACCAGCCGATCACCGGGGCGAGCATGGTGATCCGCAGGTAGAGGCCCAGGACGCCGACGGCCGGGGGGCGCAGTGCGAGCAGGATCGCGAGGGCGGCCGCCGCGATCAGGGCGAGGCCGCCGTAGACGTCGGCGCCGCGGGTGTTGTCCCGCTTGAGCCAGGCGCGCAGTTGGAAGGCGCCGAGCCAGATCAGGGTGCCGGGGAGGAAGAGCAGGCCGGTGACGACGGTGACGGTGCTGAGCTGCCGGTCGCGAGCGCTGCGCAGTTCGTCGGCGGCCAGGCAGTGTTCGACGACCTGCCGGGTGTCGACGCCGAAGGAGGGGACGAGGGGCTTGCGGTCGCCGTCGAGGGCGCGGGAGATCAGCGCCTTGCTGAAGGCCTCGCCGAGGTTGGGGCGGAAGAGGGCGAAGCGGCCCTTCTTTACCTTGGCGTCGGTGACGTCCTCGACGAACTTGTCGATCTCGCCGTCCCGGTAGGCGGCTGAGGAGAGCGCCTGGGTGACGGCGGTCTGCGGGCCGGCGTCGGTCCGGGGTATCTGCGCACCCGGGGTCATGTCGAGTGTGGTCACGGTGGCGTCCCCTCCTCCCCTTGTCAGCGGCAGGTTACCGTGCCGTGGCACCCCCGCGCGGATGATCGTCTGAAGTACCGTCACAAACCGTCACGATCGAGCCGCACCCGGCCTGAGAGGCATGATGCCCAGCTTCGGCCCGGTCGATACCCGTCTGAACCGGCCGTGTCGGGGTGGAGGAGGATGGGGGGCGAAGGCATGACGAAGGGGGCTGTTGTGAAGGATCCGGTGCTGGTCTTCGACGGGGACTGCGCGTTCTGCTCGTCCTGCGTGCGGTGGGGGGAGAAGTACCTGCGGCAGACGCTGGCCTCGGGGGGCTGGGAGGCGGTGCCGTTCCAGTTCGCGGAGCTGTCGGAGCTGGACGCGCTCGCGGGCGGCCTGGGCGAGGTGTCGGCCGAGCGGGCCGAGCGCGAGGTGCTGTGGGTGACGCCGGCGGGCCGGGTGTACGGGGGCGCGCAGGCGGTGGCGCGGCTGTTGATGCGCTCCGGGGGCGCGTGGGCGTACCTGGGGGCGGTGTTGACCCTCGCGCCGGTGCGGCCGGTCGCGGCCCTGGCGTACCGCTGGGTGTCGCGCAACCGGCACCGGATGCCGGGGGGTACGGCGGCGTGCGCGCTGCCGCGGCGCACCGGGGCCGCTCAGTCGGTGTAGCGCTCGGCCAGGGCGGTGGGCATGGGTTCGTGGCGCAGGTAGGCGCGGGAGAACTCGGCGGTGCCGTGGGTGAGTGAGCGCAGGTCGACCGGGTAGCGGGCGAGTTCGAGCTCGGGGACCTCGGCGCGCAGCAGGGTGAGGCTCGGCCCGCCCGTCTCCGTGCCGAGGACCCGGCCGCGGCGGGCGGAGAGGTCGCCGAGGACGGCGCCGAGGTACTCGTCGGGCAGCAGGACGCTGACGGCGGCGACGGGTTCGAGCAGCCGGATGACGGCGTGCCCGGCGGCGTCGCGCAGGGCGAGGGCGGCGGCGTTCTGGAAGGAGGCGTCGGAGGAGTCGACGGAGTGCGCCTTGCCGTCGGTGAGCGTGACCCGGACGTCGACGAGCGGGTGGCCGGTGGCCACGCCCTTGGCGAGTTGGGCGCGGATGCCCTTCTCGACGGAGGGGATGAAGTGCTTGGGGACGGCGCCGCCGACGACGTGTTCCTGGAACTCGAAGCCGGAGCCGGCCGGCAGGGGTTCGACCTCCAGGTCGCAGATGGCGTACTGGCCGTGGCCGCCGGACTGTTTGACCAGGCGGCCGTGGCCGGCGGCGGCGGTGCCGAAGGTCTCGCGCAGGGCGACCTTGGGCTCGACGGTGTCGACGTGGACGCCGTGGCGGGTGCGCAGCCGGTCGAGGACGACCTCGGCGTGGGCCTCGCCGGTGCACCAGAGGACCAGCTGGTGGGTGTCGGGGTTCTGTTCCAGGCGTAGGGCCGGGTCCTCGGCGGTGAGCCGGGTGAGGGCCTGGGAGAGCTTGTCGTCGTCGGCCTTGCTGTGCGCCTCGACGGCGATGGGCAGCAGGGGTTCGGGGACGGTCCAGCCGTCGAGTTCGACGGGGTGGCCGGGTTCGTGGACGGTGTCGCCGGCCCGGGCGGTGGTGAGTTTGGCGGCGCAGACGAGGTCGCCCGCGACGGCGTGCGGGACGGGCCGCTGGAGTTTGCCGAAGGGGCTGGTGAGGCCGGTGACGCGCTCGTCGCCGTTCTGGTCGGCGGTGTGGGCGGGGCCGACCAGGTGGATCCTGGTGTCGGGGCGCAGGGTGCCGGCGTACACGCGCAGCAGGCTGATCCGGCCGACGTAGGCGTCGCCGGTGACGCGGACGACCTGGGCGGCGAGCGGGGCGTCGGGGTCGCAGTCGGGGGCGGGGCGGGTGCGTTCGGTGGGGTCGGGGAAGGTGTGGGCGATGAGGTCGAGGAGTTCGGCGGCGCCGAGGCCGTTCTCGCTGGTGGGGACGGCGGGGTGGAGGGTGCAGGCGAGGACTTCGCGGCGCAGGCCGGCTTCGAGGGAGTCGGTGTCGAGGGTGTCGCCGGAGAGGTAGCGCTCCATGAGGGCGTCGTCCTGGCCGGAGATGGCCTCGACGAGGCTGTCGTGGGCGGGGCCGGTGTCGGGGAGCGGGGCGGCGTCGCCGTAGGTGTCGCCGGTGAGCAGGTCCACGCTGCCGTCGGGGTGTCCGTTGTGGAGGACGGGCAGGAAGAGCGGGCGCAGGGTGTCCGGGCCGAGCCCGAAGGCGTCGTGGCAGGCGGTGAGGATGTCGTCGAAGCCGGTGCGGGCGAGGTCGAGTTTGGCGACGGCGATGGCGCGCGGGATGCCTTCGGCGGTGCACTCGTGCCAGAGCGCGCGGGTGGGGGCGGTGACCGGGTCGGTGGCGGAGACGACGAAGACGGCGGCGTCGGCGGCGTGCAGGGCGGCGCGCAGGTCGGCGGTGAAGTCGGGGTGGCCGGGCGGGTCGATCAGGTTGATCTTGACGCCCTTCCATTCGAGCGGGAGCAGCGAGAGCTGGACGGAGCGCTGCTGCTGGTGCTCGATCTCCTCGTGGTCGGAGACGGTGGTGCCGTCGGTGACGCGTCCGGCGCGGCCGGTGGCGCCGGCGGCGAGGGCGAGGGATTCGGCGAGGGTGGTCTTGCCCACACCGCTGGAGCCGATGAGGACGACGTTGCGCAGGTCCCGGGGGCCGGTGACGGCGGGCGCCTGACCGGCTCGTGCCGTGCTGCGGTCGGGCATCGGGGTCTCCTCCCGTAGCGCCGAGGCTGTCTTTGGCAGTCTAGGGTCGGGTGTCGCGTCGGCGCGTGTCGTGCGGGTGATCGGTGACCGTCCGTGTGTGGGCTGTGGCCGGTGTGCCGTCCGGCGGTGCGTGCGCCGGAGCGTGTTCCCGGCGTGGCTACGATGGGTGCGCCGGGCGGGCTCATTCGTCCGGCCGTCTGCTGCGCGCGCTGCGCCAGGCGGGTACCTGGGAGATCGGAGCGGCTGGGAAGGCCATGCTCAACAAATACGCGCGTGCCTTCTTCACACGTGTTCTGACCCCGTTCGCCGCGTTCCTGATCCGGCTGGGCGTGAGCCCGGACGCCGTGACGCTGATCGGTACCGCCGGTTCGGTGGCCGGTGCGCTGGTGTTCTTCCCGCGTGGGGAGTTCTTCTGGGGCACCATCACGATCACGCTGTTCATCTTCTCGGACCTGGTGGACGGGAACATGGCCCGTCAGCTGGGTCGGAGCACCAAGTGGGGGGCGTTCCTGGACTCCACGCTGGACCGGGTCGCGGACGCGGCGATCTTCGGCGGTCTGGCGATGTGGTACGCGGGCAAGGGCGACAACAACCTGCTGTGCGCGGTGGCGATCTTCTGCCTGGCCAGCGGTCTGGTGGTGTCGTACACCAAGGCGCGGGCGGAGAGCCAGGGCCTGCCGTGCGACGTGTCGGGGCTGGTGGAGCGGGCCGAGCGGCTGGTGGCCAGCCTGGTGGCGGCCGGGGTCGCGGGCCTGCACAAGTTCGGGGTGCCGTACGTGGAGTGGCTGCTGCCGGTGGCGTTGTGGCTGGTGGCGGCGGGCAGCCTGGTGACGGTGTTCCAGCGGATGCTGACCGTGCGCCGGGAGGCGTTCGAGGCCGACCGAGCGGCGGCCGGGAGCTGATGGGGGGCGTCCTGCGGTGACGGACCGATTGGTGTACTGGGCGTACGCGCTGGGGTGGGCGGTGCTGAAGCACCTGCCGGAGCCGGTGGCGCGGGGCCTGTTCGACCGGCTGGCGGACTACGCGTGGCACCGGCGCGGCAAGCGGGTGCTCCAGCTGGAGGCCAACCTGCGCCGGGTCCGTCCGGGGCTGGACGAGGCCGCGCTGCGGTCACTGTCGCGGGCCGGGATGCGCTCGTACCTGCGGTACTGGATGGAGTCCTTCCGGCTGCCGGTGTGGAGCCGGGCCAGGGTCGCCCGGGACGTCCGGGTGGAGGGCTTCGAGAACCTGCGGGGGCCGATGGAGGCCGGGCGGGGCGCGGTGATAGCCCTGCCGCACATGGGCAACTGGGATCTGGCGGGCACCTGGGTGGCGCAGCAGGGCTACCCGTTCACCACGGTCGCCGAGCGGCTGAAGCCGGAGCGGCTGTTCGACCGGTTCGTCGCGTTCCGGGAGGGCCAGGGCATGGAGGTCCTCGCGCTGACCGGCGGTTCGGTGAACGTGATCGGCACGCTGGCGCGGCGGCTGCGCGAGGGCCGGCTGGTCTGCCTGGTGGGGGACCGGGACCTGTCGGAGGCGGGCCTGGAGGTGTCCTTCTTCGGTGAGGCGACCCGGATGCCGGCCGGGCCTGCGGCGCTGTGCCAGCGGACCGGGGCGGCGCTGCTGCCGGTGACGCTCTGGTACGACGGCCCGGTGCTGCGGGCGCGGATCCACCCCGAGGTGGTGGTGCCCGAGGAGGGCGACCGCAAGGCGAGGACCCTGGCGATGACCCAGGCGATGGCGGACGTGTGGGAGCGGGGCATCCGGGAACACCCGCAGGACTGGCACATGCTGCAGAAGTTCTGGCTGGCCGACCTGCCGGTCCGTGAAACGGTGAAGGGGACGCCCGCGGTGCGCGCGGAGGCGGCGCCGGAGCCCGCGGCCGAGGCCCCCGGGTCCTGAGCCCGCCCGTACGACTTGTCCGAAGGAGCTTGAGGAACCCGTGAAGATCGGCATCGTCTGCCCGTACGACTGGGACGTCCCCGGTGGGGTGCAGTTCCACATCCGGGACCTGGCCGAGCACCTGATCGGTCTGGGCCACCAGGTGTCGGTGCTGGCGCCGGCCGAGGACGACGAGGCGCTGCCGCCGTACGTGGTCTCGGCCGGGCGGGCGGTGGCGGTGCCGTACAACGGCTCGGTGGCGCGGCTGAGCTTCGGCATCCTGTCGGCGGCACGGGTGCGGCGGTGGCTGCGCGAGGGCCGCTTCGACATCCTGCACGTGCACGAGCCGGCCTCGCCGAGCCTGTCGATGCTGGCCGCCTGGTCGGCCACCGGGCCGATGGTGGGCACCTTCCACACCTCGAACCCGCGCTCCCGGGCGATGATCGCGGCCTCGCCGATCCTGCAGCCGGGCCTGGAGAAGATGCGGGCCCGGATCGCGGTGTCGGAGTACGCCCGGCGCACCCTGGTGGAGCACCTGGGCGGGGACGCGGTGGTGATCCCGAACGGCGTGGACGTCGGCTTCTTCGCGGACGCCGAGCCGGACGGGCGCTGGACGGGCAACGCGGCCGCGGGGGAGCCGGGCACGATCGGCTTCATCGGCCGGATCAACGAGCCGCGCAAGGGCCTGCCGACGCTGCTGGCGGCGCTGCCGAGGATCCTGGCCGAGCGGCCCGGGGTGCGGCTGCTGGTCGCGGGCAAGGGGGACGAGGAGGAGGCCGTCGCAGGCCTGGCGCCCGAGGTCCGCGAGCAGGTGGAGTTCCTCGGGATGGTGTCCGACCGGGAGAAGGCCCGGCTGCTGCGCAGCGTGGACCTGTACGTGGCGCCGAACACCGGCGGGGAGAGCTTCGGGATCATCCTGGTCGAGGCGATGTCGGCGGGCGCGCCGGTGCTGGCCAGCGACCTGGACGCGTTCAAGCAGGTGCTGGACGGCGGGGACGCCGGGGAGCTGTTCCCGGTGGAGGACGCGGAGGCGCTGGCCCGTACGGCGCTGCGGCTGCTGGGCGACCCGGCGCGGCTGGAGGAGCTGGGCAAGGCGGCCTCGCGGCACGTGCGGCGGTTCGACTGGTCGACGGTGGGCGCGGACATCCTGGCGGTGTACGAGACCGTGACGGCCGGGGAGGCGGCGGTGGTCGAGGAGGACGTGCGCAGCGGGCGGCGCGGCCGGTTCGGCCTGGCCAGGGACTGACGGACGGGCTGGTCGGCGGGCCGGCAGGCCGGTCGGTGGTGGCGGGCCCGCGGCGCGGCCGGATGTCCGTGGCGCTAGGGTCGGGCGACAGCACCACCGCGATTCATGGGGGCAACGATGCCGCAGATCTCCGTCGACTACTCGGCCGGCCTGGCCGGCACCTTCGACCGGGCGTCGCTCGGCCTGGCGATCAACCGGCTCGCGGAGGAGACCATCGACGCGAAGCCGGGGTCGTGCAAGACGGTGTTCCGCCGGAGCGAGCTGCTCGTCGTGGGGACGACCGGGACCCCGGCCGACGCGCAGGTCTTCGTGGAGTTCCAGGTCTTCCCCGGCCGCACTCCGGAGGCGAAGGCGGCGCTGAGCGAGGGCGTCCTCGCGCTGCTGGCCGAGCACGTGAAGCCGGAGCCCGGGGTGCGGATGTTCACCGCCGTGAACATCGCTGACATCGATCGGGGGAGCTACCGCAGCGCGACCGCCCAGGGGTGAGCCGGTGACACCCGGTAACGTAGCGGCCCGTGACTACCTGGATCTGGGCCGGCGTGGCCGTGGTGCTGTTCGGCATGTACCTGAGTTGGACGGCCGGGCGCCTGGACCGGCTGCACGCCCGGATCGACGCCGCGCGGGCGGCGCTGGACGCGCAGCTGGTCCGTCGGGCCTCGGTGGCGGTGGAGCTGGCGACGTCCTCGCTGCTGGACCCGGCCGCCTCGCTGCTGCTGTTGGACGCGGCGCACGCGGCCCGGCAGGCCGACGACGAGCAGCGCGAGGTGGCGGAGAGCCAGCTGAGCCTGGCGCTGCGGGCGGTGTTCGAGGAGCCGGAGCAGGTGGCGGCGCTGATGGCCGAGCCGGGCGGCGAGGACGCCGTTCGTGATCTGACGGCCGCGGTGCGCCGGGTGCCGATGGCCCGCCGCTTCCACAACGACGCGGTGCGGGCGGCGCGGGCGGTGCGCGAGCACCGGCTGGTGCGCTACTTCCGGCTGGCGGGGAAGGCGCCGTTCCCGCTGGCCTTCGAGATGGACGATGCTCCGCCGCCCGCGCTCACCCCCGAGGGGGCACCTGCTTAGGCTGTCCCCGGATACGGCCCGTTTGTCGCATCCCGTCGTCCGGGCTGGACTGGGTGGCACATGGAGGGGCCACCCGTTCCGCCTACCATAGGGCGATAGCACTGGTTCATCTTCGAGTGAGGTCTCACGTGTCCACCACCCCCACCACCGCAGACCAGCCGCAGATCGGTACCGCCCGGGTCAAGCGCGGCATGGCCGAGCAGCTCAAGGGCGGTGTGATCATGGACGTGGTCAACGCCGAGCAGGCGAAGATCGCCGAGGACGCCGGCGCGGTGGCCGTCATGGCCCTGGAGCGGGTTCCGGCCGACATCCGCAAGGACGGCGGCGTGGCCCGCATGTCCGACCCGAACATGATCGAGGAGATCATCAACGCGGTCTCCATCCCGGTGATGGCCAAGTCCCGCATCGGCCACTTCGTCGAGGCCCAGGTCCTGCAGTCGCTCGGTGTCGACTACATCGACGAGTCCGAGGTGCTGACCCCGGCCGACGAGGTCAACCACTCCGACAAGTGGGCCTTCACCACCCCCTTCGTCTGCGGCGCCACCAACCTGGGCGAGGCCCTGCGCCGCATCGCCGAGGGCGCGGCCATGATCCGCTCGAAGGGTGAGGCCGGCACCGGCAACGTCGTCGAGGCCGTCCGCCACCTGCGCCAGATCAAGAACGAGATCGGCCAGCTGCGCGCCCTGGACCACAACGAGCTGTACGCCGCCGCCAAGGAGCTGCGCGCCCCGTACGAGCTGGTCAAGGAGGTCGCCGAGCTCGGCAAGCTGCCGGTGGTGCTGTTCTCCGCCGGTGGCGTGGCCACCCCGGCCGACGCCGCGCTGATGCGCCAGCTGGGCGCCGAGGGCGTCTTCGTCGGCTCCGGCATCTTCAAGTCGGGCGACCCGGCCAAGCGCGCCGCCGCCATCGTGAAGGCCACCACCTTCTACGACGACCCGAAGATCATCGCGGACGCCTCCCGCAACCTGGGCGAGGCCATGGTCGGCATCAACTGCGACACCCTGCCGGAGACCGAGCGCTACGCCAACCGCGGCTGGTAATCACCCCTCCCGCCCGTAGATCGGCTCAGGCCCGCCGCGGCGCCCCGGCGCGCGGCGGGCCGTGCCGCGTATTTCCGTAGTAACGATCGATTGAGGTTGAAGACCGTGAGCACTCCAGTCATCGGCGTCCTCGCCCTGCAGGGCGACGTCCGCGAGCACCTGGTGGCGCTGGCCGAGGCCGACGCGCTCGCCCGTCCGGTGCGCCGTGCCGAGGAGCTGGCCGAGGTCGACGCGCTGGTGATCCCCGGCGGGGAGTCCACCACCATGTCCAAGCTGGCGCTGCTCTTCGGCGTGATGGACCCGGTGCGCGAGCGGGTCGCCGCCGGGATGCCGGTGTACGGCACCTGCGCGGGCATGATCATGCTGGCCGACAAGATCCTCGACGGTCGGGAGGACCAGGAGGCCGTCGGCGGCATCGACATGACGGTGCGCCGCAACGCCTTCGGCCGCCAGAACGAGTCCTTCGAGTCCGGGATCGCCTTCAAGGGCCTGGACGACGCACCGGTGCACGGCGTCTTCATCCGCGCCCCCTGGGTCGAGGCGGTCGGCGCGGGTGTCGAGGTGCTGGCCGAGCTGCCCGCCGCGGACGGCCCGGAGGCCCGGATCGTGGCCGTGCGCCAGGGCAACCTGCTGGCCACCTCCTTCCACCCGGAGCTCACCGGCGACCACCGCGTGCACGCCTACTTCGTGCGGATGGTCGAGGAGCACCTCGCCGCTCGGTAGGGCACCCGTAGCCGTGTGCGCCTTACCGGTGACGACACCGGTAAGATCTCATCTGTTTCATTTCCATTTGGCGACGTAAAGGAGCTGGCGATGTCCGGCCACTCTAAGTGGGCTACCACCAAGCACAAGAAGGCCGTGATCGACGCCAAGCGCGGCAAGCTCTTCGCCAAGATGATCAAGAACATCGAGGTGGCGGCGCGCACCGGCGGTCCCGACCCGGCGGGCAACCCGACCCTCTACGACGCCATCCAGAAGGCGAAGAAGAGCTCGGTCCCGATCGACAACATCAACCGCGCCGTCAAGCGCGGTGGCGGTCTGGAGGCCGGCGGTGCCGACTACCAGACCATCATGTACGAGGGCTACGGCCCGAACGGTGTCGCCGTCCTGATCGAGTGCCTCACCGACAACCGCAACCGCGCCGCCTCCGACGTGCGCGTGGCGATGACCCGCAACGGCGGCTCGATGGCCGACCCGGGTTCGGTGTCGTACCTGTTCACCCGCAAGGGTGTCGTGATCGTCCCCAAGGCCGACGGCGTGGACGAGGACAAGCTGTTCGAGATCGTCCTCGACCAGGACCCGGAGGAGATCAACGACCTCGGCGACTCCTTCGAGATCGTCTCCGAGGCCTCCAAGATGGTCGACGTGCGCACCGCGCTCGTCGACGCCGGCGTCGACTACGACTCGGCCGAGGCCAACTTCCTCCCGAGCATGCAGGTCGAGCTGGACGTCGACGGCGCCCGCAAGATCCTCAAGCTGATCGACGCGCTCGAGGACAGCGACGACGTGCAGAACGTCTTCGCCAACTTCGACATCTCCGACGAGGTCGGTGCGCAGCTCGACGCCGAGTGACACGGCATCGATTGATCGATGGCGAGTGATCGTTCTCACTGACCGGCCCGGTGGTCCCAGGACCGCCGGGCCGGTGTCGTCGGCGGGGTTGTCGGACCCGGACGGTAGCCTGCGGAGGTCCTTCGGCGGGTGACGGACAGCGGAGAGGCGGGGCATGACGTGCGGGTGCTGGGTGTGGACCCGGGGCTGACCAGGTGCGGGGTCGGCGTGGTCGAGGGCGCGCCGGGCCGGCCGCTGCGAATGGTCGGGGTGGGCGTGGTGCGCACGCCCGCCGAGGCCGAGATCGGGCAGCGGCTGCTGCTGGTCGAGCAGGGGATCGAGGGCTGGCTGGACGAGCACCGGCCCGATCTGGTCGCCGTCGAGCGGGTCTTCGCCCAGCACAACGTCCGGACCGTGATGGGGACGGCCCAGGCCAGCGCGGTCGCGATGCTCTGTGCCACCCGGCGCGGCATCCCCGTCACCCTGCACACCCCCAGTGAGGTCAAGGCCGCCGTCACCGGCTCAGGCCGGGCGGACAAGGCGCAGGTCACGGCCATGGTGCAGCGGCTGCTGCGGCTGGACGCCCCGCCCAAGCCCGCCGACGCGGCCGACGCGCTGGCGCTGGCCATCTGCCACATCTGGCGCGGCGGGGCGACCAACCGCCTGGAGGCCGCGGTCAAGGCCGCCCGCTCCACCTCGCGCTCCGTGCCTCTGAAAGTCCCCTCTATTTCTGTGAAAGGCAGGCTTCGGTGATCGCCTTCGTGCAGGGCCCCGTGGCGGCCATCTCCTCCGGCGTCGCGGTGGTCGAGGTCGGCGGGGTCGGCATGGCCGTGCAGTGCACCCCGAACACCCTGGCCGGCCTGCGGCTGGGCGAGCCGGCCCGGCTGGCGACCTCGCTGGTGGTCCGGGAGGACTCGCTCACCCTGTTCGGCTTCGCGGACGACGACGAGCGCTCGGTGTTCGAGATCCTGCAGGCCGCGCCGGGCGTCGGCCCCAAGCTGGCGCAGGCGATCCTCGGTGTGCACAGCCCGGACGCGCTGCGCGCCGCGGTCGCGGGCGGGGACGAGAAGGCGCTGGTCGCCGTGCCGGGCATCGGCAAGGCCAAGGCGGCCAAACTGCTGCTGGAGTACAAGGACAAGCTGGGCGCCCCGCACGGCGCGGTGCCCGCCCAGAAGCCGATCGCCGCCGGCCCGGCACCGTGGAGCGAGCAGCTGCACTCCGCGCTGACCGGCCTGGGCTACGCCCCTCGTGAGGCGGACGAGGCGGTCGCGGCCGTCACCCCGGAGGCGGAGGCGCAGCAGACGCCGGACGTGGGCGCCCTGCTCCGGCTGGCGCTGCGCGGCCTCAACCGCGCCCGCTGAATCCCCCCTGACGATCTGTCTGTTTGTCGACAACGGAGACTTTGGAGCCCGCGAGGATGTACGACTCGGAACCTGCGGACCGGCTGGTCACGGCCGCCGCCGACGGCGAGGACCAGGCGGTGGAGGCGGCGCTGCGCCCCAAGGTGCTGGACGAGTTCATCGGCCAGGAGCGGGTGCGCGAGCAGCTGTCCCTGGTGCTCCAGGCCGCCCGCAAGCGCGGCAGCGCGCCCGACCACGTGCTGCTGAGCGGGCCTCCGGGGCTCGGCAAGACCACCCTGTCCATGATCATCGCCGCTGAGCTGGGTGCCCCGATCCGGATCACCTCCGGCCCGGCCATCCAGCACGCGGGGGACCTCGCGGCGATCCTCTCCTCGCTCACCGAGGGCGAGGTGCTCTTCCTCGACGAGATCCACCGGATGTCCCGGCCGGCCGAGGAGATGCTCTACATGGCGATGGAGGACTTCCGGGTCGACGTGATCGTCGGCAAGGGTCCGGGCGCCACCGCCATCCCGCTGGAGCTGCCGCCCTTCACCCTGGTCGGCGCCACCACCCGGGCCGGGCTGCTGCCGCCCCCGCTGCGCGACCGCTTCGGCTTCACCGGGCACATGGAGTTCTACGCCCCGAACGAGCTGCAGCGGGTGGTGCACCGCTCGGCCGCCCTGCTGGACGTCGAGATAGACCCGGCCGGCGCGGCCGAGATCGCCGGGCGCTCGCGCGGCACCCCGCGCATCGCCAACCGGCTGCTGCGCCGGGTCCGCGACTACGCCCAGGTGCGGCACGACGGTCAGGTCAGCGCCGAGATCGCCGCCCAGGCGCTGGACGTCTACGAGGTGGACGCCCGCGGCCTGGACCGGCTGGACCGCGCGGTGCTGGACGCACTGCTGCGGCTGTTCGGCGGCGGGCCGGTCGGTTTGTCGACACTCGCGGTCGCCGTGGGGGAGGAGGCCGAGACGGTCGAGGAGGTGGCCGAGCCCTTCCTGGTCCGCGAGGGCCTGCTCGCCCGCACCCCGCGCGGGCGGATCGCCACCGCCGCCGCCTGGCAGCACCTCGGCCTGACTCCACCGGTACAGACCCCGCCGGTCCAGACCACCCGCGGCGCGGCGACCGCCCAGCCGGAGCTGTTCCCGGCGGACGGAAGTTGACCGGCATGGGCTGAACGGGTGAGAGGTGTCCACCGGTTCCCGGCGCCCGGCCAGGCGCCGCAGGGCGGGGAGGAGCCAGGGGAGAAGTCCGGGGAAACTGTGCAGGCGGAGGGTCGCCACTTTCGGCGGCAGGATGCGATGCTTGGCGTTGTCCGATCAGTTCGGGGTCGCCTAGACTCCGCCGGACCGCCCCTCTCACCTGACGGGCCGACCCATACCACACAGGCCGCCGGCCGGCGGCCCGTAAAGGACCCTGGCTGCAGTGAACCTCATCATCCTTCTCCTCCCGATCATCGTGATCGTGCTCATGTTCCGGTCGCAGAAGAAGCGCCAGTCGCAGATGCAGCAGATGCAGACGTCGCTGGAGCCCGGGGCGGGGGTGCGCACCATCGGCGGCCTGTATGCCCAGGTGAAGGCGGTCAACGACGAGACCGTCGAGCTGGAGATCGCTCCCGGCGTGGTCACCCACTTCACCAAGAGCGCCATCGCGGCCGTCCTGGACCCCCAGGAGTACGACGCGATCATCAACGGTCGCCCCGGCGACGACGAGCTGCCCGAGCCCGAGGCCGAGGACGCGGACGCCGCGCCGGTCGAGGACAAGGCGCTGTCGCTCACCAAGGACAGCGCCGAGAAGGGCGATGCCGAGGGCGGGGCTCCCGCGAGCAAGTAGTACGGCCCGGGCAACCCGCCCGGCCGCGCGGCGCAGTGCCGCGAGCCCACAGGACCTCAGGGCCGCAGAACCGCCATGCCCCCGTCCCGCCACGAGCCGGACGGGGGTCCGGTCGGGGAGGTGGCATGGACAGGGAGAAACGAGCAAGGTGGCAACACCCAAGTCGCGCCCGCGCGACGGCTACCCAGGGCGGGCGCTGGCCCTCATCCTGGTCGTCACCGTCGGACTGGTCGCCCTCATGTTCGGGACGGGCAACACCAAGCCCCGGCTCGGAATCGACCTCGCCGGTGGTACCAGCATCACGCTGACCGCGAAGTCGACCGACCCCAAGGCGGTCAACAAGTCCAACATGGACATCGCCGTCGGGATCATCGAGCGCCGGGTCAACGGAATGGGTGTCTCCGAGGCGGAGGTCCAGACCCAGGGCTCGGACACGATCATCGTGAACATCCCCAAGGGCGGCGACCGGCAGAACGCGGCGGACCAGGTCGGTACCACCGCGAAGCTGTTCTTCCGTCCGGTCCTGGCCGTGGCGCCCAGCGGCGTCACCCCGCCCGCGCCCACCGGCACCCCGTCCGCCGGCGCCACCGGCACCCCGAGCGCCGCCCCCTCGGGCAGCGCCACCCCGTCGGCCACCGCCTCGGCCTCGGCGGGCGCGAGCTCCTCCGCCAGCCACGCGCCGACCGCCTCGGCGAGCGCCACCAAGCAGGGCCGCGCCGTCGGTGAGGCCCTGGCCGCCGAGGGCGCCAGCCCGTCGGCCGCCGCCACCGGCGCGAGCACCGCCCCGTCCGCCGCCGCCACCGGCTCTGCGGCCCCGGCCGCGAGCGGCGCCCCGAGCGCCCCGGCCACCCCGCCGAGCGCCGCCGACCTGAGCGCCGCGATGACCCAGGGCACCGTCCCGCCGGAGCTGTCCGCCGCCTTCGCGGCCCTCGACTGCTCCAAGCCCGAGGTCCGCGCCGCCCAGACCGGCGCCGAGGACAAGGCCATGGTGGCCTGCTCCCAGAAGGCCGATCACGGCTACTACGAGAAGCTGGCCCTCGGCCCCGCGGCCGTGAAGGGCGCGGACATCTCCAAGGCCCAGGCGACCCTCGACACCCAGAGCGGCGGCGGCTGGCAGGTCCAGCTGCAGTTCAACGGCGCCGGCACCGACGCCTTCTCCAAGGTCACCGGCCAGCTGGCCACCCAGACCCCGCCGGCCAACCAGTTCGCCATCGTGCTGGACAACCAGGTGGTCTCGCACCCGCAGGTCAACGGCCCGATCCCGGGCGGCAGCGCGGTCATCACCGGGCAGTTCTCCCAGACCGAGGCGCAGGACCTCTCCAACGTGCTGAGCTACGGCGCCCTGCCGCTGGAGTTCACCAAGAGCGACATCACCACCGTCTCCCCGGCGCTGGGCAGTGACCAGCTCAAGGCCGGTCTGGTCGCCGGTGCGATCGGCATGCTGCTGGTCGTCGCGTACTCGCTGATCTACTACCGCGGCCTGGGCCTGGTCTCGATCGCCGGTCTGGTCGTCTCGGCGGCCCTGACCTACTCGATCATGAGCCTGCTCGGCGGTGGGATCGGCTTCGCGCTGAACCTGCCGGCGGTCTGCGGTGCGATCGTCGCGATCGGCATCACCGCCGACTCCTTCATCGTGTACTTCGAGCGCATCCGCGACGAGGTCCGCGAGGGCGCCCCGCTGCGTCCGGCGGTCCAGCGGGCCTGGCCGCGCGCCCGGCGCACCATCCTGGTCTCGGACTTCGTGTCCTTCCTCTGTGCCGCCGTGCTCTACGTGGTCTCGGTCGGCAAGGTCCAGGGCTTCGCCTTCACCCTGGGGCTGACCACCGCGCTCGACGTCGTGGTGATCTTCCTCTTCACCAAGCCGCTGATCACGCTGCTGGCCCGGCGCAGGTTCTTCGCCGAGGGTCACCCGTGGTCCGGCCTGGACCCGAAGCGGCTGGGCGCCCGCCCGCCGCTGCGCAGCAGCCGTCGCCGTAACCCCTCCTCTGCCGCCGTGAAGGAGGCCTGACACCGTGTCACGCTTCTCCAATCTGGGCCACCGGCTCTACCAGGGCGAGGTCAGCTTCGACTTCGTCGGGCGCCGTAAGCTCTGGTACTCGATCTCCGGTGTGATCGTGCTGGTCGCGGCGATCGGCCTGGCCATGGGCCTGCACCTGGGCATCGAGTTCAAGGGCGGCTCGGTCTACACCGTGACCAAGCCGGGTCTGACCGTCTCGCAGGCGCAGGACAAGGCCGATCAGGTCGTCTCCTCGCACCCGCTGGTGCAGTCGACCGACGGCAACAAGATCCGCATCCAGGTCAGCACCGACGAGCCGAAGAGCTCCGACGAGGTCCGCTCGCAGCTCGCCGAGAAGATCGGCGTGCCGCTGGACACCGTCGAGGCCCAGGTCATCGGCCCCAGCTGGGGCAAGCAGATCTCCAACAAGGCGCTCACCGGCCTGATCATCTTCATGGTCCTGGTGACGCTCTACCTGGCGATCGCCTTCGAGTGGCGGATGGCGGTGGCCGCCCTGGTCGCCCTGATCCACGACCTGCTGATCACCATCGGTGTCTACGCCCTAGTCGGCTTCGAGGTCACCCCCGGTACGGTGATCGGGTTCCTGACGATCCTCGGTTACTCGCTCTACGACACGGTCGTCGTCTTCGACACCGTGAAGGAGAACACCAAGGACCTCACCAAGCAGAACAAGCGCACCTACAGCGAGGCGGCCAACGCCGGCCTCAACCAGACCCTGGTGCGTTCGCTCAACACCACCGTGGTGGCGCTCCTCCCGGTCGCCGCGCTGCTGTTCATCGGCGGCGGTCTGCTGGGCGCCGGCACCCTGAACGACATCTCGCTCGCGCTGTTCATCGGCCTCGCGGCCGGTGCCTACTCCTCGATCTGCGTCGCCACCCCGCTGCTGGCGCAGCTCAAGGAGGAGCAGCCGGAGATGAAGGCCCTGCGCAAGCGGGTCCTGCAGCACCGGGCCGCGGCCGCCAAGGCCGAGGCCTCGGACGCGGCGCCGACGGACGAGGGTGCGGACGGGGACCAGCCCGCGGGTATGGTCGGTCAGCGCGGTCGGGCGGCAGGTGCCGCGCGGCCCAAGGGCCGTCCGTCCACCAAGCGCTGATTCCCCAGATCCTTAAGGACACCACCGTGACCACCACCGACATCACCCTGGCCGAGCTGCTGAACAGCCGGATCCGGGACGTCCCGGACTACCCGAAGCCGGGTGTGCTGTTCAAGGACATCGCGCCGCTGCTCGCCGACGCCGAGGCCTTCGGTGCCCTGACCCGGGCGCTGGCCGACCGGGCGAAGGAGCTCGGGGCGACCAAGGTGGTGGGTCTGGAGGCGCGCGGCTTCGTGCTGGCGGCCCCGGCGGCCTTCGCGGCCGGGCTGGGCTTCGTGCCGATCCGCAAGCAGGGCAAGCTGCCCGGCGAGGTGTTCCGGCGCTCGTACGAGCTGGAGTACGGCTCGGCGACGCTGGAGGTGCAGTGCGACGCCTTCGAACCCGGTGAGAAGGTGCTGGTGGTGGACGACGTGCTGGCCACCGGCGGCACCATCGGCGCCTCGCTGGACCTGGTGAAGGAGGCCGGCGCCGAGCTGGCGGGCGTCGTGGTGCTGATGGAGCTGGGCTTCCTGGACGGCCGCGAGCGGCTGGCCGGGCACCTGAACGGCGCCCCGCTGGAGACGCTGGTCACGGTCTGAGGGACGGGCTCGGCGACGGGCCGAAGGGACGGCGGTCGGATCATCCGACCGCCGTCCTTGCGTTGACGGGCCCGGCCGGATGAACACCGGGCCGCCGGGCTCGGTACCATGAAGATTCATCCCCTCCCGGTTGTGCCCGGACCGCACGGGCCTCGGTGGAGGGTCGGCCCCGGTGCCCCGAGGAGTGTCCTTGCCCGACGAGGTTGTGCCCACGGCCGCAGCGGCCGCCCCCGAAGACCGTCCCACGCCCTCGGGGGCCACTCCGGCACGCCCGGCGCCCACCTCCTCGCGCCAGCTCGCCCCGCTCGGCCGCGGCTCCGGTACCGGCGGCGGCATGCGCGCCCGCCTGGCCCGCCTCGGCGGCCAGCGCTCCAGCGTGCTCAACCCCGTGCTGGAACCGCTGTTCCGCTCGATCCGGGCGAACGACCCCAAGGCCGACCCGGCGCTGCTGCGCGACATCGAGCGCGCCTACGCCGTCGCCGAGAAGTGGCACCGCGGGCAGAAGCGCAAGAGCGGCGACCCGTACATCACCCACCCGCTGGCCGTCGCGACCATCCTCGCCGAGCTCGGCATGGACGCCCCGACGCTGATGGCCGGGCTGCTGCACGACACCGTCGAGGACACCGACTACGGCCTGGAGACCCTGCGCAAGGACTTCGGCGACTCGGTGGCCCTGCTGGTCGACGGCGTCACCAAGCTCGACCGGGTCAAGTTCGGCGAGGCCGCCCAGGCCGAGACCGTCCGCAAGATGGTCGTGGCGATGGCCAAGGACCCGCGGGTCCTGGTGATCAAGCTGGCCGACCGCCTGCACAACATGCGCACGATGCGCTACCTCAAGCGGGAGAAGCAGGAGAAGAAGGCCCGCGAGACGCTGGAGATCTACGCGCCGCTGGCGCACCGGCTGGGCATGAACACCATCAAGTGGGAGCTGGAGGACCTCGCCTTCGCGATCCTCTACCCCAAGATGTACGACGAGATCGTCCGGCTGGTCGCCGAGCGCGCCCCCAAGCGGGACGAGTACCTGGCGACCGTCATCGACCAGGTCCAGGCGGACCTGCGCGGCGCCCGGATCACCGCCTCCGTCACCGGTCGGCCGAAGCACTACTACTCGGTCTACCAGAAGATGATCGTCCGGGGCCGGGACTTCGCCGAGATCTACGACCTGGTGGGCATCCGGGTCCTGGTCGACACCGTCCGCGACTGCTACGCGGCGCTGGGCACCATCCACGCGCGGTGGAACCCGGTGCCGGGGCGGTTCAAGGACTACATCGCGATGCCCAAGTTCAACATGTACCAGTCGCTGCACACCACGGTCATCGGTCCCGGCGGCAAGCCCGTCGAACTCCAGATCCGCACCTTCGACATGCACCGGCGGGCCGAGTACGGCATCGCCGCCCACTGGAAGTACAAGCAGCGCGCGGTCGCCGGGGCGTCCAAGGTCCGCACCGACACCCCGACCCAGGTCCGCAAGGACGACAAGGCCGGTGCCGTCAACGAGATGGCCTGGCTGCGGCAGCTGCTGGACTGGCAGAAGGAGACCGCCGACCCGG
This sequence comes from Kitasatospora sp. NPDC023118, assembly GCF_055560875.1. Taxonomy (NCBI): domain Bacteria; kingdom Bacillati; phylum Actinomycetota; class Actinomycetes; order Kitasatosporales; family Streptomycetaceae; genus Kitasatospora; species Kitasatospora sp. NPDC023118. The sequence goes on along the minus strand of NZ_JBVHHW010000011.1, from coordinate 1,204 downwards.
GAGAGTTCCTGGAGTCGCTCCGCTTCGACCTGGCCAGCAACGAGGTCTTCGTCTTCACCCCCAAGGGTGACGTGATAGCCCTGCCCGCCGGGGCGACCCCGGTCGACTTCGCCTTCGCGGTGCACACCGAGGTCGGCTACCGGACCATAGGGGCCCGGGTCAACGGACGGCTGGTGCCGCTGGAGTCGACGCTGGAGAACGGCGACACCGTCGAGGTCTTCACCTCCAAGGCGGAGAACGCCGGCCCGTCCCGGGACTGGCTGGGCTTCGTCAAGTCGCCGCGCGCCCGCAACAAGATCCGCGCCTGGTTCTCCAAGGAGCGCCGCGAGGAGGCGATCGAGCACGGCAAGGAGGCGATCGTCCGGGCGATGCGCAAGCAGGGCCTGCCGATCCAGCGGATCCTGACCGGCGACTCGCTGGTCACCCTGGCCCACGAGATGCGCTACCCCGACATCTCCTCGCTCTACGCCGCCATCGGCGAGGGGCACGTCGCCGCGCAGAACATCGTCCAGAAGCTGGTCCAGGCGCTCGGCGGCGAGGAGGGCGCGACCGAGGACCTGGCCGAGACCGCGACCCCGACCCACGACACCCGCCGGGCCGCGCGCCGTCGGGCCAAGGGCGACCCGGGCGTGATCGTCAAGGGCGTCGAGGACGTCTGGGTCAAGCTGTCCCGCTGTTGCACCCCGGTGCCGGGCGACCCGATCGTCGGCTTCGTCACCCGCGGCAACGGCGTCTCGGTGCACCGCGCCGACTGCGTCAACGTCGAGTCGCTGAGCCAGCAGCCCGAGCGGATGATCGACGTCGAGTGGGCGGCCACCCAGTCCTCGGTCTTCCTGGTGGCCATCCAGGTCGAGGCGCTGGACCGCTCCCGGCTGCTCTCGGACGTCACCCGGGTGCTCTCCGACCAGCACGTCAACATCCTGTCGGCGGCGGTCCAGACCTCCCGGGACCGGGTGGCGATGAGCCGCTTCACCTTCGAGATGGGCGACCCGAAGCACCTGGGCCACGTGCTCAAGGCGGTGCGCGGCGTCGAGGGCGTGTACGACGTCTACCGCGTCACCTCCGCCCGCAAGTGACCACGGCATGAGGAAGGCCCCCCAACCCGAGAGCTTGGGTTCAAGGGGTCGTCGCAACACCACCTGGTTTCAGACGGTGAGTAGATCACGTAGGCGCTCGGCTGGGGTATCCCAGCCGAGCGTCTTGC